>JAFYMJ010000273.1 GCA_017556665.1 Bacteroidales bacterium | reverse complement strand
GGTTTAATGAATTATCTATAAGATAATTTTTCACTAATGGATATGGGATACCTAGCAAATTAGGAAGGTATGTCATATCCTCGTCGGGATTTACTCCAACTTTAAGATCAATTTCACTCTCACAGACTATCTCTGTACCAAATTCAATATCTCTGCCTTTATATTGTTGGCCAACAACGTTATTTGTGGCCATATCCTCTACATAAATAAGTTTTCCAACCCTCAATTGACTTGATGCCAGTTCACTAAGTGCTTGTCTTAGAGAAAATCCAACTAAATGAGGCATCTTTACAAGCTTAGGGCTGGTTGCGTTTATACAAAGGAGTATACGTCTGTTCTTCTTAACCTTACTGTTGGCTACAGGATTCTGTTTATATACTGTTCCTGGGACCATTCTGTTAATATATACAGAATCAGTTACCTCCAGACGAAGATTATGTGCATCGGCTAAAGCTGTTGCCTGCTCAAGTGTAAGGTTGGCAAAAGAGGGCACCTCCAATTCCTGATTGTGTCTGGTTATGAATTTGAGCATAAACAGCAACGCCAACACTACAACAAATGCTGCAGCAACAGATGCATATATATTTCTGGAAATCCAGTTCCAATACCATTTCCCTTTGGCAGAGGAACTTTTTGAGCCTTTTCTTACCATAAAAAAAAATTTCTGCTAAGATAAAGATTTTAGCAGAAATTTTAAAACTTAAACAGATAGCAAACCTATCTTCTCATCATTGGACCACGGCCTCCCATTGGACCTCTTCCACCCATCGGACCACCTTTACCGCCTCCAAAGTTTCCGAATCTCCATGTAAAGGTTAGCATAAAGTATTGTCCTAGAGTATTGTTGGTTACATCCTGAACATAGTTATCTGTAGTTGTTCTGTATGTATTCTTGGCATCTTTTAGGATATCATACACTTTAAATTTAAGTGTTGCTGAATTCTTGAACAACTGTTTTGAGATTTCTGCATTCCATACTGTAGATGGCTTGTTGTAATCCTCATCATAACCTTTGTAGAATGTATGGTTAATGTTTGTTGTTACATTAAGTCCACCAGGAATGGTAATATTAGCTGAACCTGTAACTGCATTTGTCCAAGTTGCAACCTTATCCATTGTACTTACTGTATACCAGGCATTGTTGTAGCTTACCCTTGCACCGGCAATAAGCTCAATCCAGTTGTTTCTGAAAGTGAATCTCAAATTCTCTGATACAGAAACATTTTTTGTGATATTCTCAACAAAATTATTTGAATCATCCCTTACATACGCAATGTTGTTATTGAATCTTACATTTGTGAATGAACTTATCCAGAAATATTTTGATTTTGCAATTGGTGTATTCACCATTACTCTTGCATTCACATTAAACACAGGCTTGTCTGTATTCTCATAAGTTGAAACCTGAACACCCTCTGGTGTATAATATTTTTTAGATACAATCTGGTTTGTTGTATATGAGGCATTCAATCCGGTGTTGAACCAGCTCATTGTCTTTCTGTTGTTGGCTCTATAATCCAAATTAAGATTATGTGAGAATGATGGTCTCAAACTTGGGTTACCCTCTACCCTATACAATGGATCTGAGTTATCCTCAACAGGCATCATCTGGTTAATTGAAGGTTGCGATACTCTACCCCTATATCTTAATCTAATGAACTTGTCATCTGTAAATCTATAGTCAATCCTTGCAGATGGAGCCAGATTCAAGGTTGTGTAAGTGGTATCCTGGATAATTGATTTGCCTGCGTCATC
>JAFYMJ010000272.1 GCA_017556665.1 Bacteroidales bacterium | reverse complement strand
GCTACAAGACCAATAAGCATAATTATTCCAATCTGGCTGAAAATATTCATTGTAACACCTGTACACATCATAAAAATGAGTGCACCTGCAATAGCAAGTGGAACTGTAAGCATAATTATAAGTGGATCCTTAAAACTTTCAAATTGGGCAGCCAGAATAAGGTAAATCAGAACAATGGCAAGAATAAAAGCAAACATAAGTGAAGAAGAACTCTCTCTGTATTCTTTTGATTCTCCCGACAATGCAGTTCTGAATGTATCGTCCAGTACCTCCTTTGCAATTTTGTCCATCTCATCCAATCCCTGACCAATTGTTTTACCTTTTGCAAGACCTGCTGAAACTGTTGCAGATACAAATCTGTTGTATCTGTACAATTTAGGAGGTGCAATACCACCAACAAGGTCTACAAGATTATCCAATTGTACCATCTCTCCATCTTTAGTTCTGATGTATAAAGATTTAAGGTTTGCTGGGGTATTTCTTTGCTGTCTGTTTATTTCTCCAAGAATCTCATATTGTTTTCCATTCATATAGAAATAACCCATTCTTTGACCACTTAGTCCATATTGTAATACTTGAGCAAGGTTACGGGTACTTACACCCATAATGTTGGCCTTGTCTCTATTGATTTCAATTCTTACTTCTGGCTTGCTGAACTTAAGGTTCACATCAGCCATCTGGAATGTAGGATTGTCATACACTTTGGCTAAGAATGTAGGCAAAACTTCTTGCAGCTTCTCAATATTTGTAGTTTGAAGAACATACTGAATAGGCATTCCACCTCTACGGCCACCAAAAGAGGATGTCTGTTGGACAAATGCTCTGGCGTTGGTCTTTTTCCTTACCTCCCTTGATATGACCTCAGCTACATCCATTTGAGAATAATCTCTCTCTTTAATGTCTTTTAGTATAATGCTAAGGTTACCACTACCGCTGGATACTCTGGCTGTTACAGCTTTTGCATCAGGGACAATTGAATCAACAAGTCTGTTGATGTCTTCTGTATAGTCCCTTATATATTCATATGTAATACCCTCTGCTCCAGAGGTGTTTATGTTAATCTGAGAACGGTCTTCGAGAGGAGCTGTTTCAGCTGGAATTGTACTCCATAAATAAACAATCAAACCAAGCATTACTGCAACAAAAGGAAGAGTAACCCATTTTACGTTCAATAAAGCGTTCAGAGATTTGTTGTAATAATTATTCAAACCTATAAAGAAAGGCTCTGTAGCAATATAGAATTTACTTTTACTCTCTTTCTTTACCAAAAGTTTTGTAGCAAGCATAGGGGTAAAAGTAAGGGCAGCAAAAGAAGAGATAATAACACTTCCAGAGACTACAATACTGAATTCACGGAAAAGTCTTCCAGTCTGTCCATCCATAAAGACAATTGGAAAGAATACGGCAACCAAAGTGATTGTTGTTGAAATTACAGCAAAGAAAATCTCTTTAGCCCCTTCAATACCAGCTTCTTTAGGTGACATTCCTTTCTCTATTCTCACATATATGTTTTCTGTCATTACAATAGCGTCATCCACTACAAGGCCTACTGCAAGTACAACAGCCAGCATAGAGAGAACGTTTATGGAGAATCCTGCAATGTACATTATAAAAAATGCACCAATCAGAGATACAGGTATAACAATACAAGGAACCAATGTTACCCTCCAGTCTCTCAAGAATAGGAAGATGATTATAATTACAAGGATAAAGGCTATATAAACAGTCTCTTTAACCTCGTTGATTGAAGCTCTGATGAATCTGGTATTGTCAAAACCATAAGAGTATTTCACATCATCGGGAAGATCCTTTTGCATCCTCTCCATCCTCTCATATACAGCATCAGCAATGTCAATATGATTGGCACCTGGTTGTGGAGTAACTACAACACCTACCATTGGGATGCCATTCATTTTCATATAACTCTTTATATCAGCAGGGCCAAGTTCAGCTCTACCAATATCGCTGAATCTTACAATCTTTCCATCTATCTCTTTAATAATCAAGTCGTTAAATTGCTGAGCAGTATGCATCAAACCCAATGTTCTTATTGTAAGCTCAGTTGTATTTCCCTCTATACTTCCCGACGGCAACTCTACATTCTCTGCATCAACTGCATTCTTGATGTCAATAGGGGTAATGCCATAGCCAGACATTTTGATTGGGTCTAGCCAAAGTCTCATTGAGTATTTCTTCTCTCCCCAAATGCTCACACCACTTACATCTGGAATGGTCTGTAATTGTTCCTTTACAGTCAAGTCTGCAATTTCACTTAGCTCCAACAGTGAACGTTTGTCACTTTGGAGTGCAACCATAATGATTGGTCGCGAATCTGCGTCAGCCTTTGATACAGTAGGAGGGTCACAGTCCCTAGGCAAGAAACGTTGCGCTCTGGAAACTTTATCTCTAACATCATTAGCTGCTGTTTCAAGATCTACAGAGAGCTCAAACTCTACTGTAATCCTGCATGAACCTTGCTGGCTCACACTTGAAAGTGAACGGATACCGGGAATACCGTTAATATTTTGCTCTAAAGGCTCTGTTATCTGGTTTTCAATAACATCTGCATTTGCTCCTGCGTAAGAGCACTGCACAGAAATAATTGGATTATCAACAGATGGATATTCTCTTACTCCCAGATATGTATAACCAATCATTCCAAACAGAAGAATGATTACTGTCATAACAGTAGCAAGGACAGGGCGCTTTATACTTAATTCAGAAATGTTCATATTGTGCCTAGTATATATTGTCCAACACTACAGGTAGCCCCATTCTTAACTGAAGAGTACCAGATATAATTACAGTATCACCCTGTTTGATTCCTTTAACAATCTGCACATCCTTATCTGTTCTGATACCAACTTGAACAGTAACAGGTTGTGCCTTACCATTCTTATACAAGAATAACTTGTCTACACCCATTTCTGGAACTATGGATTCAGAAGGGACAGTAAGTGCATTCTCAATTCTTTGTTTCTCAAGATTAACAGATGCATATCTTCCTGCAAGGGCTGCTCCTGAATTGTTGTTGTAAAGGGCTCTGACAGTAAGTGTATGTGTAGTAGGGTCAATCATTGACTCTTTAGCATATACTTTTGCCTTAAAGGTCTCCAGTTCTCCTGGAAGTGAAAATTCAACATTATAACCAACTTGAACCTCATCTGCATAATGTTCCGGAACTGCAAATTCTACTTTTATAGGGGAAATTTTAGTAAGTTTTGCAACTACAACAGATGGAGAAGCATATGTTCCCACACTTACACCTCTTAAACCAATTACACCATCAAATGGAGCTCTTAGTTCTGTTAGAGCAATATTTGCTTTTACAACCTCTATCTCTGCTTTTAGAGTTGCCAGGTCTGTTTTAACCTGTTCATAAGCCTCCTGACTTACTGCATCCCTTTTCAATAGGGTACTTTGTCTGTAAACTCTGTCCTCAGCTAATTTTAGCTGAACAGTAAGTCTTTGTAATTGAGCTTGAAGAGTTCTATCATTAACTTTTGCAAGCAAATCACCTTTCTTTACATATGAACCCTCTTTAAAATTAATTTCAGTTATTTTTCCAGAAGTTTCAAAAGAGAGGTTAACCTCTTCGTCGGGAAGCAAACTGCCATTAATGTAGATTTCATCTGAAAGTGTCTGCGGTTGTACTATAACTGCATTAACATTAAGAATGCTTTTTTTTGCACCACCTTTTGGTGTGCTTCCTGCAGCCACAAGATCTTTGTTTTGCTCTGGAGACTGAGAATAAATACCCCATACCACTACTGATACCAGGATTAGAGCTACTAATCCCCATTTAAGTTTCTTGTTCATTGGTTTAAATTTATTCTAAATTAAGCTTGATTTAAAGAATATATTATATCTAAATAAGACTATATAAACTGTTTAAAGTTAAAATTTCAAATGTTATTTGTATTTCTCTTCCACTGCTTTGAGTAACCAGTCAATAAATGGTTTTAATGATTCTGCTGCAGGTTTTGCTGTCTGGACAGAAAGGGTAATATCAGAACCCATTCCTCTAAGGATATCAAATCTGTGCTCATCATTTTTGTCTACCCCTTCAATGGCTGACCAGCATTTTGCAAATTGAACAATATCCAAGCTGGTGTTCTCATTTGACAATAAGACTGATACCATTGCATCTGCATTTGTTGCCATAGATTTAAGTTTTAAAAGCCATGGCCTTACATCTGCATAAAATAGTGTATCACTTGCAGAATTTGAATTTTTAAGAGTTTCAATTACCTCACAAGCGTTTATTATACGTTTAAGCTCATTTTTAAGAGTTTCACCAGATACATTTGCACTATTTTTTGAATAATCGGCTTTAAATGCCTCAATAAGCGATGCTAACGGAGATTTTGCATCATAATATCTCAAGTAAGGGACAATTGACTCAAAAACTGGTGCTTTCTCACTGCCAAGTACAGCATTAAGTGATTCTTTCCAGCTTGCAATATTATTGAATGAACTCATGTTCCAGGTATAATCTCCTACACTGAACAAAGCTATCTTTGACAGGGCACCTTGCTGCATAGGGTTAATTATAACAGTTTTTACAGACAAATCACTTTCCAATAGGGAATTGGAGTCTATGTGAGTTTCATCTGCAAAGTTGGTATAAGTATCCCCTACAAAAATTTTGGTAATATCTACATCATTGCAAGGGTAATTCCACCACCAAGAGACTGGACGTCCCAAATATTCGTTCAAAACTTTAAGGTCTGTACTGTTAGGTACCGACCATACGTTTTTACCAGTTGTATATATATTTACTTTCTCTGGTACAGAACGTAAAGATTGCCAGAATTTTTGTGCAAGTTCTGGCTTAACCCAACTGTATGCATATAATTGGGGTACATATTGTAATGGTTTAACCATATCTGCTGCATCAGTACCAGGGGTGTTCCATTTTTGATCTATAAGAACCTGCAATGTGGTAAGGTTGTTTGCACACTTGTTTAAAGTAGGATCATCGTATGGAACACCAACGTCATCTACAAAAACGCCAAACTGACGTACTCCCAATTTGTACATCAATTCAAATTTTGACATTATCCTTTCCAGTACATCAGATTCACCCAACTCTGTGAAACTTTGGCCAGGATGGATTGACCATATAAAATTAACTTTACATTTATTGGCAACATCGCACAACTGTTTCATCATATCTTGGGTCATAAGGCCAAATCTCTTCTCCCTTTCATTGATCTGGGTAGGGTAGGCCTTGTCCCAATATCTTGAATGATATGGATCACTCTTTGCACCGTACATATACATGTTCAATTTATATCGGGACATAAAACGGAACAAATCTTCAGTAACTTCAAGACTGTATGGAAGTCCATAATATCCCTCAATCACACCTCTGTATTGGACATCTGCATAATCATAGAATGTAACACAAGGTAAATTACTTGTTCCTTTGTCAAGCATTTGCTCAAGGGTAGCCAAGCCATAAAAGACTGCATCTGTATGCTCACCAAGAATAACAAGTTGTGCTTTCCCTCCCGATGAATACATACTTAAAATATGTTTGTCATATTTTGGTAAAGAAAACAAATCTCTTTTAATTCTTAGTTTTGCTACTTTAGAATCTGCTTGTTGGCCAGAACCATTAATACCAAGGTAAATTACAGAACTGCCTCCTTTAGGTTTGTCTGTAAAAACTGCATTAATATTATGTTTTTGTAAAATATCTGTCAATCTGTTACAAGTGTATTTGTCAATACCCTTTTCAGAAACAACATATACAATAGGTGTAAAACTTGCTTTTAACTTGGAATAAACCTTTTCTTGTGGAATAGGGTAAATTTTATATTTCTCTTGAGCCGTAATACCAGAACTGAATAATATAAAAATACCAATAAGTAGTGCACAGATGTTTTTCATATATAGTATATTTTGAATATAAAACATAAAGATACTCTATTTGCAACAAATAATTATATCATATATAATTTTGTTTCAACAAGTTATCAACCACTAATATTTGGCAAAAGAATAGGGTGACTATTTTTAGCCACCCTTATTCTTGTTATAGCATATTGACACTAATGAGCAGTACAAGATGAATCTTCTTTAAGAGTATTATATCCACCGCCTATTAAGCTTAGAATACTTCCGCTTTCATCTTTAGTGCATGTACAGATTGTTGTAGAATTGTGAACAGAATATCCTACAAGAGAACCGTCGTATGTTGTGCTGCCATATTGATGACTGCCAGGAATTATATTGCCTTTATTGGTACATCCACCCTTAATTACTCCATTCGATCTTATTACTCCAGCAATTCCTCCAGTGCAAGAAGTCATGTCAAATGGCATAGTG
>JAFYMJ010000271.1 GCA_017556665.1 Bacteroidales bacterium | reverse complement strand
GCATTGAACTCAAATTTCAGGATAAGGGAGATATATAAAGAATCAGAGATTGGAGCGGAGTGTATGGGAAGAATTACAAACCTTAACACTCCCTCTCCTATCCTGGCTATTGTAGAAAAACCTAATTACAGCAAAGAAGAGATTATAAATCAACTGTATCAAAAGATTTCAGAAAAACCAGATTTGTTATACTTGGGTTTAGATACAGTAAAAGATCCGGGAAACCTGGGAACAATTATTAGAATAGCAGACTGGTTTGGAATAGATGCCATATTTGCAGAGCCCGGAACAGTGGAGGTATATAACCCAAAAGTTGTACAGGCAACAATGGGTGCAATATTCCGCAAAAGTGTCATATACCACAATCTTACAGAGATAATCACAGTATTTGCAGAAAAAGGACTTCCAGTTTACGGAACCTTCCTTGACGGTGAAAACATATATTCTAAAGAACTAGACAAAAGAGGCCTTATTATAATGGGAAGTGAATCTTTTGGCATATCTGACAAAATAAAAGAGCTTGTATCAAACAAGCTCCTTATCCCTTCCTATCCTGCAGATGTAACAACTTCAGAGTCGCTGAATGTAGCTGTTGCAACTGCAATTATCTGTGCTGAATTCAGAAGATAGTCTATTTTAAACGTTGTCTTACAACTTCATACATTATAACAGCAGCTGCATTTGACACATTCAGTGATCCAATTTTTCCAGCCATTGGGATTTTTGCCTCTGCTGTAGCAAGATTTCTAACTGCATCGGAAATACCTTTATCCTCTGCACCCATAACAATTGCAGTAGGTTTTGTAAAATCTATATCATAAATATAGCCCTCTGCTTTCTCTGTACAAGTAATCAATTGGAAATCACTTTGCAACAAATAATATACAGCAGTCTTAAGATTAGGAACCTTACATACATTCATTCTTAACAATGCCCCCGCAGATGTTTTGATTGAATCTGGAGTAATTGAAGCACCACCTTTTGCAGGAAGAATAATACAGTCAACCCCTGCACATTCTGCAGTTCTTGCTATAGCACCAAAATTTCTCACATCACTTACTCCATCAAGCAAAAGGATCAAAGGTGCCTTATCTTTCTTAGACAATGAATACTCAACGCCCTCCTCTAAAGATACATAGTCTACACTTGCAATAATGGCAATAACACCCTGATGTCTGGCTTTTGTAACTCTATCCAATCTTTCAACTGGAACAAATTGAAACGGAATGTTTTTCTCTTGCAGTAAAGAGATCAAGTTATAGAATTGCTCCCCCTCAAGACCCTTCTTCAACATCACCTTCTCTATATTTTTGCCGGCAGAAATTGCCTCAAAAACAGGATGCATTCCAAATAGATAATTCTTTTTAATTTCTTGTTGTTCCATATGTCTGTAAATTATAATTGTTCACTTAATTCTGCCCACAAATCCATTTGGGCATCCAGATCTGTTTTAGCTTGCTGATATTTATGTGTCAGTTCAGATATTTGTACATGATCTGTAATTTCACTCAGTTGAGCCTCAATATCAGCTATAGTTTTCTCCAGTTTTGCAATCTCAGCCTCGCATTTGTCTACCTGAACTTTCAATTTTTTCTTTGCCTTCTCCCTCTCCTTCATCTCAAGATAAGAAAGATGAGATTCTGTTTTTTCTCCCGACGAATTTGAGACACTCTTTATATCGGCCTTCTTCTCAATCTCCTCAAGATTCTGAAGTTTCTTTCTGTAAAGAAAATCATTTATACCTCCAATATGCTCCTTAACCAATCCATCCTTGAACTCATAAACCTTATCAACAAGGCCATCAAGGAAATCTCTATCATGGGATACTATAACAAGTGTACCGTCATAGTTTATAAGAGCTTGTTTAAGAATATCTTTAGATATCAGATCCATATGGTTGGTAGGTTCATCCAGAGCCAGCAGATTATGAGGTTTCAACATAAGTTTTGCCATTGCAAGTCTTGCCCTTTCACCACCGCTAAGTACCGCAACCTTCTTGTCTACATCTTCTCCTCTAAAAAGAAAAGCACCTAAAATATCCCTTAATTTTGTTCTTATATCTCCAACAGCTATCTTGTCTAATGTGTCAAATACGGTATCATTTTTATCAAGTATATCTTCTTGATTTTGTGCAAAATAACCCATATCAACATTATATCCCAACCCAGCTTCTCCATCTAAAGGGTACAGTTCTTTAGTTATAATGCGCATTAATGTAGTCTTACCCTCTCCATTCCTTCCCACAAAAGCAATTTTCTCACCTCTTTGAATTGTAATGTCTATACCGTCAAGAATAATTTTGCTGCCATATCCAATAACTGCATTTTTAGTGGAGAAAACCACTTGTCCACTTCTTGGAGCAGGATGGAATTTAACACTTAATGCAGATTTGTCTTCAATGTCAACCTCTATCCTGTCAAGTTTGTCAAGTTGTTTGATTCTGCTTTGAACCTGATTGCTTTTGGTTGCTTTATATCTGAATCTCTCAATAAATTCTTCGGTCTTTTCAATTAGCTTCTGCTGGTTCTCATATGCTGCCATCTGCTGTTGCATACGTTCAGCCCTGAGCTCCTTATAT
>JAFYMJ010000270.1 GCA_017556665.1 Bacteroidales bacterium | reverse complement strand
TGGTGGCAGAGAAGGTTTATACAAGGGATGTTTTTAGGAGGGATTAAGCTTTGATGGAGATATGATTTTTAGCTCGGGCCAGTAACCAAAAGGTGCTGGCCCGAGTTTTTTGGTATGGGAGGTGTGCTAGGAAAAGGGATTGTAAATTTTTTTGTGTAACTTTGAGAGGCTCGGCCAAAAGGCCGTCCTCGCGGCTGGGGGCTGCTGGCGTGGTGAACTGTATATATGATAAATAAGGTACTTTTGTTATTTATCACTATTTTTGCAAAAGAAACTGCTTTGCTTGATATGGAAAACAAGATACTGTTAAGTAAGGATGAAATTATAATGGGATTTGTTGCATCTTGTATTGAGGATGTGGCTGATACTCTTGGTGTGGATTATTTTGAGGTTTATCGGAGAATGGATGCTGTAAAGATGATAGATGAGTATATTATCCCTAATTATGAGGTTTTGCATTCGGAAAGTCGCAGGAATGTGACAGAAGGGTTGATTGATACACTTAAACGATGGGAGGAGAGTATATGATTTTATATCATGGAGGAACGGAGGCTGTGACTCAGCCAGATTGTAAGGCTGGAAGACCGGATCTTGATTTCGGTCAAGGGTTTTATGTGACCTTGTTGCAGGATCAGGCAGAAGGTTTTGCAAATAGAAAGGCTAGGGATCGTAAGGCTAAGCCTATGATTAGTGTGTATGAGTTTGACTATGAGGCTGCGATTCAGGATTGCGAGTATCTTAAATTTGAGTTTTATGATGAAGCTTGGCTTGATTTTGTGGTAGCTAGTAGAAATGGCCAGAAGCCGTGGTCTCAATATGATGTTGTTGAAGGAGGAGTGGCTAATGATAGAGTTATCGATACGGTGGAGTTGTATACTATTGGTATTTTGGATAAAGCCTCCGCGTTGGGTAGATTGTCAGAGCATCAGCCAAATCATCAGATCTGCATCTTGAATCAGGCAGTCCTTGATAAGTATTTGAAATTTGTAAAAGTGATTGAGCTATGAGTGGAGAACAGCAAAGAAAGGTGCGCAATATAATCCGGTGGCAGCGCATCGGGTGTATAGTTGTGAAGATTTCTGAGACGATGAATGTTTCTTTGAAGGAGGCTCTTGATCTTTTCTATAAGAGTGAGACCTGTAGAAGATTTCACGATGAGGAGACCGGGCTTTATCTTCAAGGGAATTTATATGTTCTGAATGACTTCTTAGCAGAAATTTCAAAACCGGGAGAGGTCTAAATAAAGTTACATCGGCAGTTCTGTATTTGAGCTGCCGATGTTTTTTCTACTCTCACTTAATCACTGCCGTAATAACACTTATTATTGCCACAATTGCGGAGAAGAAGGCTACTATGAGCATCAATCGGTTTTGTTGTACTGATTGTTTGCTTAATTCCAGTGCTTGGTCGTTGAGTCTCTGTGTCTTTAGGTTAAATAGTGCTGTTTGGGCTAGGGATGTGTATGTTTGCTGTTGAAGTGCTGTATATCCTTTGTCGGTGATGGAAAAAGTTGGATTGTATGTGTCTTCTTTTTCTACTTTTAGCAGGTGGATGGAGCAAAGTTTTAGCAGGCATTTATGGTAGGTAGGGATGGGTACATCCCAAATGAAGGCGTTGTCTGTGTAGTTGAATACAAATTTATTGATGTCTTTGTACTCCAGCTCTTGTTTGCTGACAAATGCTTCAAGGATAGCTGCCAGGAGCATGGTTTCCATGTAATACTCTTTTGCAATCTCATCTTTGGTCCTGCCACTGTTTTCGGTTACTCCGTATGTGGTATAGTCTATCTGTTTTTTTAGTTGGTCCATTAGACGGATACTCTCTTCCAGAATCTTTAGGTCTTTTTCGCTTGCCCTTTCTGGATGTTCTGCCAGTTCTTTAAGTGTCATGGGGTGGAGGTATTATGATTCTTATGATATATTACCGTGCAATTTTTGGGACTGGTACGCAAATTTTATGGAATTTTCTAAAACTGTTAAGATGCTTGGACTCTAAAAGGAGTGGTTTGTTGTTGTCAAATGTGGTTATTGGGCAACAATCTTCCATTTTAGGATAAATTATAAGACAGTCGGGAACATAATTCTGGTCTGATTCAGATATTCCCAATTCTTTTAAAATGTTTTCATCGCGGGCATATCCGCTAATTTCTCTAATGTCGTCAATAATTCCTGAATTGGATATGTCATAATAAGGTTTGTATTTGGTATCCATAATAAGCTTCTCATCCATTTTAAGGAAGTCTACAGCTGTTCTGTAATGACCTTTTACCTGAAATTTTATTTTACCTGGATATGCTTTTTCAAGAAGACCATAAACATATACTTCGTATAGCCTAGACATATCAATCCAGAACGGTGGAACAAGGTTTTTATTATTATTTATGCTGTCAATGGAGTAATCATACCGTTTCAGCAATTGCTTTGCAAGTTTGATTGCTGTGCCATAATCACTGTATAATTTGTTTTTCTGAACAGATTTTACACTGCTGGTGTCAATATTTTCAGATACATAATTAAACGCAGCAAGTGATGATTGCAATAGTTGATGTACCTCTGGAAACATTTTATGGCACTGCAAAGATGGCATAGTTGCAATAACCCTTTTTGCAAATAAAAGAGCTTTTTTGATAAGCCTGTTTTCTGGAATATCTGTTGAGTACTCCTGGAAACAACACATGATTCGGTCTGCACGGTGATTAGTCATATTTTTATTATAATGAGCTGACATCATCACTTTACCTTTAATCTTAGCTTTAAAATTTTCTTCTCTGGTTACATATCCTTTTTTGAGCCCTTTTTCCAATAGCCTTTTAACAGAAAAAAGGAAATGTATTAATATAAGCGGTGTAATAATTCCATCAAGGTTTTTTGATTCTATTTTCTGGCCAGAGAAATTAATTCCATAAAATTTTGAAAAATAGCTTGCCGATGGTGAGAATCTAAGAGCAGATAGGAACATTTTTATATGATCAATATCCTGCATCTTAGGTGTAACAATAACAGCTTTGTTGTCTGTCAACCATTCTGCTCCAATGTAATAACTTGCCTTCATATCTGGAGTTATTCCAAGATACTTTGGCTCACTTTCATACTGTGTTTCAACAAAATTCAAATTTAGGCTGGCAATATAAGGGATGTGCTTGGGTTTAAATGTCCCGTGCTCTTCCAAATAAAAGACATTGTCATTGGGGATGGATATGGTTATTTTATTATTTGTATCCATTCATCAAATGCTTTGTTAAGCTTTTCATCAGATACTTCAATAATTCCGTCTTTTGAGTACTCTTCAATAAGAGGAATAAGCTCATATTTTAGTTTGGTATACAGCTCATCTTCAGATTCAGCCAGAAAGTAGCTGTGGCCCGGCATCAGATCATCTATCTTCATGTCTGATGGGTTGTCTTTTAAGAATTCTTCAACTTTCTCAAAGATTGTAATGGCGTTAGATTTAACTTGTGGGTTAGTATTCTCATTTTTAACAACTTCTATATCTGATTTTAATGTCCAGAATGCAAATCTGCGGCGTAATGCGTAATCTATGCTTCCAACACTTCTGTCTGTTGTATTCATTGTCCCGATAATAAATAAATTGCTTGGGACGGAGAAAGAATCTCCAGAATAGGTGAGCTTGACTTGAATGCGGTGATCTCCACCATCACGTTTGTCTGCTTCAAGCAAAGTGATGAGTTCTCCAAAAATTTTGGATACATTTCCACGATTTATTTCATCAATAATTAGGACACATGGTTTATCCTTGGCGTTTTTACAAATTTCTCTGAATAAGCCAGGTTTGAGTTCAAATTGGATTTCATTATTGTGAACTTGCGGCTTATAACCCTCAATAAAATCTTCATAATCCATTGACTGGTGGAATGTTGTAAAGGCAATTCTCCCTTCTTTTACATAAGAATCATATTTATCCATAACTGCTTTGTGGTTGTTCCAGTTAATGTCATTGATCCCAAGGATTTTTAGTGCAAGTGCAGCAGTTGAAAATGTTTTGCCTGTGCCAGGTGCTCCTTGAAGGATAATATTTTTCTTAATAGTAAGTAGAGTGGCTAAATCAGAAAGTGTCTTGTCCATTTTTATATCTGAGGTTGTAATAATATCAGTGAATGCTACATAGTAAGCCCTTACTGGGTTATTTAAAAGTTTGAAGTTTGTGTTAACATTAAGTTGCTCTTGAGGAGGAATCTTCTTGAACGATTTAACAAGAAAAACAATCTGAGCTTGTTGGATAATATTCCCATTGGAGTCTTTATCGCTATAGTCTTCAATGTCTTTATAAAACCATGCAGGATCTTTTTCGCTCCATTCCTCCACTACATCTTTATAATCTTTTGCTAGTGCAAAGTCTTCAACAATAGCTTTATATGTGGTGAAATTCTTTTCTATTATGTAAAATTCAAAGGTATCTCCATCATTGATTCTTTTTCTTAATGCTTTTAAAACTTTAGTGTGGTTGGTTGGAAGGTTATGCCTCCACATAATTCCATATCCTTTGTTGCTGGATGTAACGTCTAATTCAAAATTATTTTTCCAATTTACCCCATCTCTTGCAACAAGTCCTTTGATATTAATTGTATCTAACCATTTATCTCTAATGGAGTAGAACATTTTTGCATAAAGGAGAGATTTGTTCTGGTTATTATTACAATCAAAACCAAATCTGTCAAAGAAGTTGAAAAGATTGGCAGCAAAACTCTCTTTATTGTATGGAATACGTAATAAGTTCTTGGATAGTTGCTCTTTGTGATCTTCACTAACAATAGGAAAATTCAAATCTGGATGCTCTATATAATCAATTACATTCTGTAAGGATTCTGCAATCTTTGATGGGTCCATTTTATATGTAAGCCATTGTCTTACCCATGCGTTCTGACGAATACCTGCCCTGGCAATTGTTCGTTTATCATCGTAGTCATTGTATGATTCTTTGTTGCATGCGTTTAAGTCGCAATATGATACAAGCTTAAATATGCAATCTTTAATAGGTTTTACTAAGGGATCTGATTCTGCCAATTCATTAAATTTAGCATAATCAAGTTTTACCAGGGTATTTAGGAGGTTTTGGTCTATAGTTAATGAACGCCATGATTCAAGAGCTTCTTGAGCTTTTGAAAAGTAGAATTCAGGGGTGTTGGCAATAACATTATTATAGTATTGCTGCAATAATTGTTTCTGTTCAATCATTTGTAGTATTATACTTTTTCGCTTCCTTACAAAGTTAATAATCTTATGAACTTTATCCTTATTTTTCTTACCTTTACAACTTTATTTTGGATTGTTTTTGCAGTTGTATGAACATTATTAAAACAGATATAGAGGGTGTTGTGATTATTGAGCCTAGGGTGTTTGGTGACCATAGGGGATATTTTTTTGAGTCGTTCTCTCAGAGGGAGTTTGATGAGCAGGTACAGATTGTTGGAAAGGATGGCATTAAGAGGGAGGTTAGATTTGTACAGGATAATGAGAGCAAGTCTTGTTATGGGGTGCTAAGGGGATTGCATTTTCAGAAGGCTCCTCATGCTCAAAGCAAGCTTGTTAGGGTTGTGAAGGGGGCTGTTTTGGATGTTGCTGTTGATATAAGAAAGGGCTCTCCAACATTTGGAAAGCACGTGGCTGTTGAACTTACAGAGGAGAATCATCGTCAGTTTTTTATACCAAGGGGGTTTGCACATGGCTTTGTGGTGCTCTCTGATGAGGTGATTTTCCAGTATAAATGTGATGATTTTTATGCTCCCCAAACAGAGGGGGCAATAGCGTGGAATGATCCGGATTTGGCAATAGACTGGAAGATACCGGCAGAGGAGATAATATTATCCCAGAAGGATAAGAACCATCCAAAATTAAAGGATGCAGAGGGATTGTTTGATTATAATCAGGAGCTTTATTAAAATGAATATACTTGTTACCGGGGCAAACGGACAGCTTGGCAGCCAGATGAGGGTTGTGGCAAAAGAGAGTGGCCATAACTACATCTTTACAGATGTGCAGGAGTTGGATATTACAGATTATGAGGCTGTTTGCACAATGGTTGAGCAGAGTGGCATTAATGTTATTGTCAACTGTGCCGGATATACTCATGTAGATAATGCGGAGGATGATGCTAAGGGATGCACATTGTTGAATGCAACGGCTTGTGATAATTTGGCAAGGGCTCTGCAAAAGGTTAATGGCACGTTAATACATATCTCTTCTGATTATGTTTTTGGCGGAGGTCATTATAACCTTCCTTGTAAGGAGGAGCAATCTGGCTCACCGACAGGTGTTTATGGATTTTCCAAACTAAGAGGAGAGGAGGCTATAAAGTCATCGGGAGTAAACTATATAATAATAAGGACATCCTGGATGCACAGTGAGTTTGGGAAGAACTTTGTAAAGACAATGTTAAGGCTGACTGCAGAAAAAGAGGAGGTTAAGGTTGTGTTTGACCAGGTTGGTACCCCTACATATGCATATGATTTGGCAAAGGTTATTTTGCATATTATTGAGACAAACCAGCTCAATAAAAAGGGAATTTACCACTTTTCCAATGAAGGGGTCTGCAGCTGGTACGATTTTGCAAAGATGATTGCACAGATGGCGGGACATACAGAGTGCAATATTCTCCCTTGTCACAGCAACGAGTTCCCAAGCAAGGTAATAAGGCCAAGTTACTCTGTTTTGGATAAAACCAAAATTAAAGAGACATTTGGAATATCAATCCCATATTGGGTGGATTCTTTAAGAGTTTGTATAGATAATTTAAAAGTAGAAAAATAGTATGAAAAGAGTTTTAATTACGGGGGCGGCTGGGTATATTGGTTCGCATACTATTGTGGAGCTTGTGAATGCGGGGTATGATGTGGTTGGAGTTGATAATTTCTCCAATTCATCTGCAAAGGTGTTGGATGGCATTGAGAAGATAGTTGGCAAGAGGATTGATTTTGTTGAGGTTGACTGTACAGACAAGGAGGCTTTTGAAAAGGTTTTCCAGAAATATCCCGATATAGAGGCTGCTATTCATTTTGCTGCATATAAGGCTGTAGGAGAGAGTATAGATAATCCTACAATGTATTACAGGAACAATATCTCCACTTTGCTGAATTTGGTTGATTTGATGGTTGCAAAGGGTAAAAGTGCCAATGTGGTATTCTCTTCCTCTGCAATAGTATATGGTCAGTCAAACAATCTGCAGATGCCAATTAAAGAGAGTGTTCCAATGGGAGCGGCAATATCTCCTTATGGTGCAACCAAGCAAATGGCAGAGGAGATTTTGGGGCATTGTGTGAATGCACACAATAATCTGAATGTTACAATTCTTAGATACTTTAATCCAATTGGGGCTCATCCAAGTGCATTTATCGGGGAGCTGCCAAAAGGAGTTCCAAGCAACCTGGTTCCTGTTATGACAGAGACTGCTGCGGGAAAAAGGGAGTGCCTGAGTGTTTTTGGAAATGATTATAATACTCCCGACGGATCTTGTATAAGGGATTATATCTATGTAGTGGATTTGGCAAAAGCCCATGTTAAGGCGGTAGAGAGAATGTTTAAAGATGGCGTAAGATGGGATGTGTTTAATATAGGAACAGGAAAAGGTTTGTCTGTATTGGAGCTGATAAATGCCTTTGAAAAAGCAACCGGGGTAAAACTTAATTATAAAATAGCTCCCCGACGACCAGGAGATATAGTGGAGAGTTGTGCCGATGCAAACAAAGCAAACCAGATTCTTGGATGGAGTGCAGATACTCCAATAGAGGATGTATTGCTTTCGGCGTGGAAATGGCAATGTTCTTTGGATAAATAACAGGCAAATGAACTAAAATTTGTCAGAAGTGTAAATTTGTGTATATTTGCCAGACAAACGGGGGCCTATAGCTCAGTTGGTTAGTAGCACCTGACTCATAATCAGGGGGTCACTGGTTCAAGCCCAGTTGGGCCCACTCCCATAAAGACGGCAGTTGTCATAAGATAGCTGCCGTTTTTTTATGAATTGAGAAATTATGTTACTTTTGTACTAGTAAAGTGTTTTATATATAACCATGAAGAATCTTTACAGATACATTATCCTGTCCCTTTTGTTTGCAGTTGCATTCATTTGCAATGCAAACACCCCCGTTTCTGATATGGGTGGGGCTAATGAAGTGGAGTGTGGTGTTGTTACCTGTTATTTGGATTCTTCTGAATCGGATTCCAATCTTTTTATTCCGCGACAAAGTTCTAGTGCCAACGTGTTACGTTTGCACAGCACAGTAAAAAGGACAAATAGTGGGTGCAAGAACAATGTTGAGTTTGTTAAGGTAGGCAAGCTTATAAATGCGGATATTAAAAACTTTATTCAAAGAGAGTCTCTTTTAACTTGTTCTATGCTGGTTAGACCTTTTTTAAGGTTAATTAGTATGGGCAAGCTTATCATTTAACGGTATTACATATTGTTTATAAGGCATTTCTCCCATTGGAGAAGTGATGGGGTACATACATTTCTGTATGTACAAATGCTTGATG
>JAFYMJ010000269.1 GCA_017556665.1 Bacteroidales bacterium | reverse complement strand
TCTCTTCTTGATAAGAGAAATTGACAATACTGGAAATTAGAGAGTCACACTCACATGCAGAGAGCTTGCTCGCACCAAGTATAGCTGAATCTGCACAAATGATTGCAACAGCCTGTTCTACTTGCTGTCTGAAGGATTTGATAGCTTCAGGGGATGTTTTTCCAGGCAAGATCAATTTTGAACAAAGCGTGCTCATCTTAGCTGAGATGTCTCGTCTGGCCTTATGTGGCATACAGAAATACAGGTAGGACTGAAAATCCATATATTCCCTACCGTCAAAGTGCTCGGAATATTTTTGTAAAAGGAAAGGCTGATTACCTTCACTTCCAGTGTATTTTTTCTTGAAATAGATATCCTGCTTAAGTATAATAGTGCCTATAGGCAGAGTCTGATATGCTCTTGATAAGAGCAAACGAATATCAGCATATCTTTCTTTTTCAAGAGAATTGGTTGGAGGAAGCTGCAACTGATAAGCAATAGTGATATCACCACTTTTGCTGATGATACATTCATCATTAACTTCCAGTACCGGGTATAATTGATTGAAATTATATTGTGGTTTTATCTTTTGCATAAATAATAGTTGAGACGTTTTCTACAAACTTTCTTTTCCAATATATTTTCTTCTTTGCTGCAAATAGCCAGATATAATGAGACTGTAAGAGTTGAACTTAGCAGTATAAGCATCATTATAACAGTAGGGACATTACAGCTTAAGCATATAAAAAGTATTACCAAGGCAACCAGTATCCATAATGCCATAAGTAGTAGGTAGATACCTCTGAATCCTAAAAAGGAAACCTTAGAATCAAGTGATCTGTTAACCTGTATCATATCTATGGTGCCAAATAGTTGACTACATACAATGCCAACACTATGAAAAGGATACCTCCAAACCATCCAAGGGCTTTATGCCATGAATTTCCATGTTGTTCGGTAAACATCTCCGATACAGTCTTTACAAGTCCAGCAGCACAAACAATGGCAAGTGGGTAAAGAATAATCTTAAGTACCATTGCTGTAGCAGTACCCAAATGAGTATCCACTTCACTAAGCCCCCCGGCAAGATCTATCGTCTGACATATGCCAACAAGTGGCACACATACTCCTAGACTAACCAGAAATATATTTCTGCAGGTTCTTCTCGAGATCTTCATAATCCTTATTGTTTACATTATAGATTAAATCACTTTGCTGCAATGTAAACGGATCTTCAAGGGACAACTCTCCAACAGAATAGTCTGCCTGCAGTTGGCGAACAGGTTCGACAGCCGTATAAACTACTTTGGTAACAATCTCACCATCAAAAGAGCTTTCGCTCTCTAATGGTTTAGAAAAGAAAAGTTTGAGCAGTCTCCCTATCATTATCCGTCATTGGTCTTTATCTCAATTATCTCATTGAACAGGTCTGAAATATTTGACCTGTTTTTGTTGATGAAAGCTTCGGGATAACACAGTGTAGATTTGAAGAAAGTGCTCTCCGAGCCCATCTCTCTCCTGAAATACACTGTGTTCTTGATTCTACTTCTTAACACACTTATCCCGTAGCTTTCAGTCAACATCCTGCTGTAAGCATCATACATCTGAGGCTTGTCATAGTGGAAGACATTGTTCCACACAAACTGAACATCATCTGCATAACCTTTCAGCAGGTTGGCCAACTTGATATTGCTCACCATCACAGTCTTATCGAGAGTGGTTGGCAGATAGTAACTGTCAATAACCTTAGCTGGAACAATCTTTTTCACAAACTCATTATTCAATGCTCCAGGCAAGTCTATGATTATGAAATCATAATTACCGGCATTCTTTACAGTCTGCAGTGTCTTAACCACTCTGTCAAATTCATCCCTAACGGCAAAAATCTCGTATGGCCTTATATCTCCAGAAAAGGATTGCTGAACCATTTGCTTAAGTTCATTATCCTTCTCAATTGCTTCAAGCTCTCTCTTTAGCAGTTCATAAGCATGTAAACTAGGATTGTCAGCATCAAACAGAATTGTACTGTAGCCTAACTTATAAGCCAGGTAACTGCAAAGAGTTACATTCATTGTTGTTTTCCCTGTACCGCCTTTGTCGGTATAAAAGGAAATTACTCTTGTTTGTTTCATCATGGTAAAAGTTTTGCACAAATGTAAATAAAAACTTTTATA
>JAFYMJ010000268.1 GCA_017556665.1 Bacteroidales bacterium | reverse complement strand
TCTCTTTTTTGCTTACGCATAGAGGAGGTAAAAGTCTCATTACGGTTT
Source organism: Bacteroidales bacterium (assembly GCA_017556665.1). GTDB lineage: Bacteria > Bacteroidota > Bacteroidia > Bacteroidales > UBA932 > Egerieousia. The sequence goes on along the minus strand of JAFYMJ010000268.1, from coordinate 4,401 downwards.
TACCTGCGCCACCGGTAAAAATGCTTTTCTTGAATAGTAGGTTGTTTCTAAGCTCCTCATATCCTGGATTAACCTCCAATCCAATCATTAGTCCTGTACCTCTAAGTTCTTTGAATACTTTGCCTTCTCCAACAAAAGGTTGCAGCTTTTCAACAAGGTATTCTCCAACTTATGCTGCAATGACTATAAGATTCTCATCTTTAATGACTTTTAGAACTGACAACGCTGCACTGCAAGCAAGATGGTTTCCTCCAAATGTTGTTCCCAACATTCCGTGTATAGGTTTTATATCTGGAGAAACAATAATTGCACCCATTGGAAATCCATTGGCAATACCTTTGGCCATTGACACAATATCTGCCTGCACATCACTATGCTGATGTGCATAGAACTTACCTGTTCTGCCATATCCACTTTGAATCTCATCCAAAATAAGTACAGTTCCTGTTTGTGTACAAAGCTCCCTTACTGCTTTAAGATACTCTTTTTGTGGAGTAAAGATTCCTGCTACCCCTTGGATACCCTCAATTATTACTGCAGCATATTCTTTTGTATTTATCTCTTTTGTTGCAGCTTCAATATCATTTATCGGGATAAAGACAACATTATTGTTTGAGTTGAACTTTGCCTGGATCTTTGGATTGTCTGTTGCCTCAACTGCTCCGCTTGTTCTTCCATGGAATGCCTTGTTAAGTGCAAGAATTTTCTTTCTGCCTGTATGGAATGAAGCCAGCTTAAGTGCATTCTCATTTGCCTCTGCACCACTGTTGCATAAGAACAATGCGTAGTCTGGATAGCCGCAAATCTCACCCAATTCTTTTGCAAACTCTTTTTGAAGCGAGTTCTGGACAGAATTTGAATAAAAACCAAGTTGCCCAACTTGTTCACTTATCATTTTAACATATGTAGGGTGGGTGTGACCAATGCTTATTACAGCATGTCCGCCATATAAATCAAGATACTCTTTTCCGTTCTTGTCCCAAAGTTTGCAACCAAGTCCTTTTACCGGCTCAATATCCCATAAAGGGTAGACATCAAATAAATTCATCTTAAAATGCGCTTGATTTAAATTTTAATCCTGTAGTCTGGTCAAGACCAAAGATCATATTCATATTCTCTACGGCTTGTCCGCTTGCACCTTTAACAAGGTTGTCTATAATTGATGCAATATGGATATAACCATTGTGCAACTCTATGTGCAGTAAAATCTTGTTGGTGTTTACTACCTCTTTTACACTTATACCTTTCTCACTTACATGCACAAATGGAGATTCTTTATAGTATTCCTTATAAATGTTTACTGCATCGTCGGCCGAGCCACCTTCCCATTTTGTGTACACACTTGCAAATATTCCTCTAGGAAAATCTCCTCTCATAGGAACAAAGTTTATTGCAGGGGACTCTTTGCCTGTAAGGGTACTTATTGTTCTTGCAATTTCTCCCAAGTGCTGATGAGTGAACAATTTATAGATTGAGATATTGTTGTCTCTGTAGCTGAAATGGGTTGTATCTGTAGGCTTTTTACCAGCACCTGTAGATCCTGTTATTGCTGTTACATGTACCTCATTGTTAAGCAAGCCTGCTTTTGCAAGAGGGGTAATGGCGGTTTGTATTGCAGTAGCAAAGCAACCCGGATTTGCAATATTGTTTGCCTTAAGAATCTCTTCTTTAAAAGTATCGGTCAAACCATAAATGAACTCGCGTCCCTTGTAGCATGGATCAAGTCTGAAATCATTGCCTAAATCTATAATCTTACAACTCTCTTTAAGAGGTGTGTTATCTATAAATTCTTTAGACAAACCATGGCCAAGGCATAGGAATACCACGTCCGGGTCTCCAATCTGGTCTGTGAACTTTAAATCTGTGTCGCCAAACAAGTCTCTATGTACAGAAGAGATGCTCTCGCCAACGCTGGTAGTACTCAAAACACTTATAATCTCAACATTAGGGTGGTTTATAAGAATTCTAAGAAGCTCACCGGCTGTGTATCCTGTGCCTCCAGCTATTGCAACTTTAATCTTTTGCATACTATTTGTCCTCTTTATGTAAGCTATAGAAAATCTTAAGCGGATTAGCCAATACTTTTGTAAATCCTACAACATCTCTACCTGTGTATGATTTGTTCATCTCGCCATATTCGCCAAATTTAGAGCTCATAAGGTCATATTTGCTTGTACATCCAAGAACAAAGAAACTTCTAGGTCTTAGAAGTACATCAACTGTTCCGTTTACACTCTCTTGTGTGCTCTCTAAGAATCTCTCCATATCTCTCATTACTGGATTAAGGTATTGAGCCTCGTGCATAAGTTGGCCGTAGTAGTTGCCAATAAGCTCTTTCCAGTATAATTGCTCTTTTACAAGAACATGTTTCTCCAACAAGTGGTGAGCTTTAACAAGAATTAGTGGGGCAGCAGCCTCAAAGCCAACTCTACCTTTAATACCAATGATTGTGTCACCAATATGGATATCTCTACCTACACCATAGCCGTTTGCTATCTCTGCCAATGCGTGAATAAGTGCAACCGGTTCCATTTTTTCGCCGTTAAGTGCTACTGGCTCACCATTCTTGAACTCAATTGAAATTTTTTCCTCACCCTCTTTGGTAACTTGATGTGGGTATGCCTCTTCTGGTAAATATCCGTTAGATGAAAGAGTCTCTACACCACCAACACTTGTACCCCAAATACCTTGGTTAATGGAGTATTTGCTCTTCTCCCAGCTAAAGTCAAAGCCATGTTTTACAAGATAATCAATCTCTTCTTTTCTGGTAAGTTGAAGTTCTCTGATAGGAGCCAGGATTTCAACTTCTGGAGCCAAAACTTCAAAAACCAAATCAAATCTTACCTGGTCATTACCAGCACCTGTACTTCCGTGAGCAACGCAGTCTGCATTTAACTCTTTAACATGTTTTAGCACCTCAAGAGCCTGAAAAACTCTCTCTGAGCTTACAGATAGGGGATAAGTGTTGTTTTTTAGAACATTACCAAAAATCAGGTACTTGATACCTTTATTGTAATATGTCTCAACAGCATCAACTGTAGTGTGGGTTTTAGCTCCCAATGATAGAGCTCTTTCTCCAATTTTACCAGCCTCTTCAGCTGAAAATCCACCAGTGTTAACTAAAATAGTATGGACCTCATATCCCTTTTCATTTTTTAAATATGGGACACAGAAAGATGTATCCAATCCACCGCTAAATGCTAATACTACCTTTTTCATGATTATATATTTTTATGTTATTATTTGCTTATTAGATTGTTTACCTTTTTGAATGGGTATATAACACCCTTCCCGACAATTGAAAAAATATTTTTCTTTTTGTTCTGCTCTTTTAAAGCATTGTGCTCTTTTTCTTTTGCAGGATCATACAATAGTGCTGTGCACAGGCACATTTTGTAATCATTCCTCTCAAGGATATCAAAATTTCTACACCCTTTGCAACCTTGCCAGAACTCCATATCATCGGTTAGCTCAGAGAATGGGACAGGTTTGTAGCCCATAGCCGAGTTTATCTTCATAACTGCCAAACCAGTGGTTATGCTAAAGATTTTAGCATAAGGATACATTTCTCTTGACAGTTCAAAAATTCTTTGTTTTATTCTTTTTGCCAAACCGGTTTGTCTGAACTTATGAGCAACAATAAGTCCTGAGTTTGCTACAAACTTTGTATGGCTCCATGTTTCTATGTAAGAATATCCTGCAAGCTCACCGTCTTCAGTTAAAGCAATGACAGCTTTACCATCCCTCATCTTTTCCATAACATACTCAGGTGTACGTTTGGCTATACCAGTTCCTCTCTCCATTGCAGAGATATAAACCAATTCGCAGATTTGATCTGCATAACATACGTGGGATTCGTTAGCTACATAAATATTTACCTTCATCGTACAGATAAAATAAATTAAATATTAAATGTTTAACCAAGCTATTGCTAGCTTATGCTTTATGTCAATTAAATTTATATAAGTGGAATTTATATCCGAATGCCAACTTGTGGAACATCTACACAATAATAGTGCTTAAGTTCCTTATTGTCGGACTAATGAGAATGCCACATTTGAATGGCGTTGGATTTGCCATGCAGATGTTTCAAATAGTGATATGTGGCTAAATTTTTTCATCGTGTGCAAATGTAGTAACTTTTTGTTATAAAAATATAAATTTTAGTTTTTTTTACCCATTAAGTAATAAAATTCTTACATCAATCCTATATATTATAGTATAGTTTTAGGCGTTTGATTTTTTTTCTCAAAAAGAGCGAAAAAAAATTTGGTGATAGAGAAAAGTTGTCTATCTTTGCAGTCCCAAAACGGGAAAGTTCATTGACAAGATTGAAAGACAAGCAGCATACATAGCAATATGTATGGGATATTTTAAGAATATCCAGAGCGTAAATTCCTT
>JAFYMJ010000267.1 GCA_017556665.1 Bacteroidales bacterium | reverse complement strand
GGTTCTTTTTCTGTATATTCATTGGACACGCATCTATGCATAATCCGCAACTTGAACAAGAGTAAATCTGAGCTTCTGCAAATCCTTTTCTTGGATGTCTTATTTTTAAGCCTGCATTCCTAAGGAGAATGAACAAAGCTTCTGTTGGGATATGCATGTATCGGCTGAATGGCAAGCAAATGAAAAACAGACCCAATGCTATTGAATATGCCCACCATGTTGGAAGGATGTGGTAATCATTGCTCAAGAAATTTGCAAATAGCCAATGCATTGGTATTGTAAGGAAACTACCTCCAGCAATGCCCGCCGTAAAACTCTCTGCAAGAAGTCTTAACGGGAATATGCTCCATAGGCATATAAGTGCAACTCTATCTGCAAAACAAGGTTTTGTAGTCCTTCTCATACCTAATGCAGTGGATCTTATTCTCTTGTACATGGCAAGTCCCACTCCGCTAAGTATCAGAAGCAAGAAAAAGTCCATCAAAAAGAAAAAGAATGCTCCTTTTAACGAAATATCTCCCTGTTGTTTTACAAAATATCTGAAAAATATAGGATAATATAATCTGCCAATCTTTTGTGGTACATACAGCAATACCTCTATGTGGCCAATAACTATAATCATAAACCAGCCAAAGGCAATACTTGCGTGCATATATCCAAGAAGTATATTTCTCTTGAATATTTTTACGTGCAGAAGACAATCAAACAAGATGTCCTTTATGTCTTTGAGTAATATTTTGGGATTGATTAGAGAGAGCAGAAATTTTTTCAAATCCTCTTTGGGCATATTCATAAACAGCCTCACAATTGCAATTGCAAGGTATGCAAATATAAAGTACATCCCAATCATAAATGGCAGGACAAAGTTGTCGTACCCACCTACAATTCTTTCTATCATTTCTCTTGATAAATTTTACAAATTGATATTATCAGGTGTCTGGTGTTTATGGCTCTTGGACATACCATTGAGCATTTTCCACACAACAGGCACCCCTTAACCATATCCAATGCCTCTTTTTCCTGGCCATTCTGTAGAGCTAATATTGCAGAACGTACACTTGTTTTTGTAAATTTTCCTGCAGTGCAACTTGCAGTACAGCTGCCGCAAGCCATACATTTAAGGACGTCTGGTTCAAGCTTTACCAGTAATGCAAACTTTTCTTTATTGAATTTATCCAAATCTATCCTTGAGCTTGGAGTAAGCGCAAATCCGAATTTGTTCATTATTTTTCCTTTAAATAGTTATGAACTTGTATTGCTGCAGCTCTGGCTTCGCTAAGGGTGTCAGGAATTGTTTTTGGTCCTGTACAGGCACCTGCATAAAATACCCCTTTAGATTCACTCTCTTGTAAATGGTATAGTGAATCTTTGCATGCAAAATATCCATCATCTGCAGTTTCTACGTTCATTAATTTGGCTGTTTTGGCACCACTGCAACTGTTTTGCATTCCAGACATAAGAACAAGTGCGTCCAAGGTAACTTTAATTGGTTTCCCCGACAAAGTATCTTCTGCCTTAACTATTACTCTTTTTTCAATATCTTCCGATACTTCTGATACTCTGCCTCTTATAAATCTGATACCGTAATCTTTTTGCGCAGAATAGTATAGGTTTTCATATCCTCTGCCAAACATTCTAAGGTCCATATAGAAGCAGAACACTTCTGCATTCGGATACATTTGTTTTATTTCACAAGCTTGTTTTACTGCTGTTGCACAGCAAACTTTAGAACAATTTCTGTTTCCAACCTTTTCATCTCGGGAACCTACACAATGTACAAATCCTATTTTTACAGGAGTATCCTTTTCTATTTTACTTTTGCTGTTTTCTTTAAAGAACTGTTCCAGATCTGCATTGGTTATAACCCTTTCGTATATGCCATAACCATACTCTTCTTTTTTCTCTGCTTTGAACAAGTCAAAGCCACTGCAGATGAGTACGGCATCTGCAAGGACTGTTATACCATTATTCATGATAATGTTATATGAGTTTTGCAGATTGTAAATTCTTACAATTTCTGTATTAAGAAAGTACGTAACACCCTGTAAATTGGATATTAGCGTAGAAAGTACCTCCTCAGCAGGGGTAAAATCAGGAAATAATCTGTCCCATTTTGCAAGGTGACCACCCAGCTGGTTGGATTTTTCTACCAGAATAACATTGTATCCAAATTTTTTCAATTGGGATGCAGCTTCCAGTCCTGCTGGGCCTCCACCAATTATTACTATATTTTTCATTCTAATCTCTTTTAATGCAACTTTATAGTTGTGCACAAGTAGGAAGCTGTGGCTTTCCTAAGTCTTTATTATTTATTCCTTTGTATTTGTCTTCTTTATTATATGGAATGCCAATCTTATCCAATACAGGTTCAACACCTACCTGGTGCATCTGCAATCCCAAATCCCATGGATTGTATCCCATAACAAGTCCGGCAACTTCCTCGTATGTGAATACAGGAATACCATGACCATTCTCTCCGTATGTCTTACCTTCTGTCTCAGATATTACATATTGCCATCTGTCAAGGAAATAAGGACATCCTGGGCAGTTTGTTATAATCATATCTGGTTTGTATGGCTCCATACTTTCAAATTTCTTATGTGTATTTGATAGGGAGTAGCCTCTATTGGTCCTTACCAGGTATTGTCTGAAACCAAAACCGCAACAGTGTCTTCTTTCTGGATAGTCTATTACTTCGCCTCCCCATGCCTCTATCATACCAGCCAATACATATGGGTACTCTGCACCACC
>JAFYMJ010000266.1 GCA_017556665.1 Bacteroidales bacterium | reverse complement strand
TTGCTTAATGATGAAACTAAACTTTATAACAAATCTGTTAAAGACCAGCAGAGCAGTGATGCAAATGTTTGGTGGCAGCATGTGATTTCCAGTACAGCGATGGGTGGAAACAGTAATGCTCCTGAACTTGTGTGGGCAGAGGAAGGTATTTCAACGGGTCCTCTTAAACCTGATGCAACTGAGTATGCTGCTGCCAACAGTATCAGGTGTGTGAGAAATCTTGGATATGTTGGTGGTGTGAATGATGAGTCCTATTCTTTAAATGAGCAACCTGAAGATTATATTTCATATGAAAACGATACAGACGGCGGATACATTTTTACTGCAACACACCTTAATAATGAGGCTCTCCGATATTATTCTTCTGGTGAACTGATTTCTTCTCATGAAAGAGCTACGGAAAACAGACTATATAAGAAATTTGCCGTATACAAAGAAAATACAGGTCACGTTACAGGCCAGACTTGGCTAAGTTTCAATAACGATATTGATAATGCTATAGATAACAAACTTGCTGATCCAAATCCATATTGTCCGGATGGATACCGTGCCCCTAATCAGATTGAATTGGCAATTATGAGGTACTATCTGTCTGGGACAGGAACCATGAAAAATATTCTTTCCAGAACATATTATTCTTTTGGTAAACTTGGAAACCCTGTAAAAAATAACAATTATGGTTTTCGTCTGGTATCAACCGGTAATATTTCAATTACAGATGAGGGTGGTTATATTGGAACACGTTGTGTAAAAGATATAAGGGTAGATTAGAGATTATGTATAATTAACAGATATTAAAAAACTCGGGCTGCACCCGAGTTTTTTGTTGTATATTTGGCGGCAAATTAATGGTTATGGAGAGTATAAAGGAGATATATAAAATAGGTAAAGGACCATCGAGCAGCCATACAATGGGGCCAAGGTCTGCGGCGGAGAAATTTAAAGCTAAAAACAATAATGCAGCAACCTTTGAGGTTACGTTGTATGGAAGTCTTGCGGCTACAGGCAAGGGGCATATGACAGATGTGGCTATCCTTGATGTATTGGGAAAAGAGAGGTGTACAATTCACTGGAGGGCAAACATTGTGTTGCCTCAACATCCTAATGGAATGTTGTTTGAGGCGTTTGACAGCGAGCATAATTTGCTTGACAGGTGGACAACGTTTAGTATAGGTGGCGGTGATATAAGCGATTCGGGCAAGAGATTGGATAAAAAGCAAATATATCATCACAGCAAAATGTCTACAATCCTCAATTGGTGTAAGGATAACGGCATTACATTCTGGGAGTATGTTCAGATGCATGAGGATAGTGATTTGTATGACTACCTTAATGAGGTGTGGAAAGTTATGAAAGAGGCGGTAGAGAGGGGTTTGGATACAGAGGGTGTGCTTCCGGGTGGTCTAAAATTGCAAAGAAGGGCATCGTCTTTCTTTATTAAGGGTAATGGATTGCAGGGGTCAATGCAGCGTAGGGCTATGACATTTGCCTATGCATTGGCTGTGGCCGAGGAGAATGCCAGTGGTGGTACTATTGTTACAGCTCCAACTTGCGGCTCCAGTGGTGTGCTTCCTGCGGTATTCTATTTGAGCCAGAAAGCGTATCATTTCTCCGATACAAAGATTCTTAGGGCACTTGCTACAGCAGGACTTATTGGGAACCTTATTAAGACAAATGCCTCAATTTCTGGTGCAGAGGTGGGTTGTCAGGGAGAAATAGGATCTGCTTGCTGTATGGCTGCAGGAGCTTCAACACAACTTTTTGGTGGAACTGTGCAGCAGATTGAGTATGCTGCCTCTATGGGAATGGAGCATTTCTTGGGACTTACCTGCGACCCTGTTTGTGGTATGGTGCAGATTCCGTGCATAGAGAGAAATGCTTATGCGGCAACAAGGGCAATTGATTCAAATGTATATGCAATCCTAACAGATGGTGTCCATAGAGTATCGTTTGACAGGGTTATTGAGGCAATGAAACTTACTGGCCGCGACCTCCCAAGCCTTTACAAAGAGACAGCAGAAGGCGGCCTGGCCTACCTTATGGGAGGAAAAGGATAGAGATCTATCTCGCAATATCTCGCCAAATTGACGGTGCGGCTGCCCTCTCAGGCGTTTTCTTTCTTGCCAAAATCGATGGCGCGGCTGGTGTTGGTTCTGGGTGTGTGTGCTTGGGCTTTGGTGCGCGAACGTGTATTGCCACCAGGGGGATGGCGCAGTAAAGATACTCTGTAGGCCGCAGATTAATGTTTTGGTGCGCGAACGATTTTCATTCCGGGAGAGGTCAGGGTTTGCCGGAGTCAGAACGATTTTCACTCCGGGCGAGCTCTGGGTTTTCCGCAAAACAAAAGCGACCACCGCAAGGAGTGGCCGCTATCTGACTCATACAAAGCAAAGGAGGTGGCCTTGCGGTCACCTCCTTCTACCTACCTTAACATGAATATTACTGGGAAAGTGTATGTTACAGCTACTGGTTTGCCTTTCATTTTGGCTGGCTCCCAGTCTGGTGAAAGTGATATCACTCTTAGAGCCTCGCTATCCAACAGTTCACTTCCAGAGCTCTTAAGAACCTTTACATCTTTAACTCTACCTGTCTTTGAGATAACAAACTCCAGAATTGTTCTTCCCATAATTTTCTTTAGCCTTGCCTCTTCTGGATATCTCAACTCATTGAACATCCATTTTGTAAACTCATTATTTCCGCCCCCTTGGAATTTAGGTTTCTCATCTGCACTTGAAACAGGAACAACCTCAGTATCATTGTTTGCAGAATCATCAGAGGCTGCAAGAGTGATTCCGCCAGCAGGCTTTTTAGGCTCCCCTTTAAGATCAAAAGCTACTGGTAATGCGTATCTTACATTTATTGCGTTGCCATTGGCTTTGCCAGGCTTCCATTCTGGAGAAAGAGAAACAACTCTAATGGCTTCTTTGTCGAGAAGCTCATTACCTGAACTCCTTAGAACTTTTACATCTCTAACCTTACCGTCCTTGTGAATTATAAACTCAAGAAAAACTTTACCGGTAATATTGTTTTTATAGGCCTCTTCTGGATATCTCAGGTGAGAGAACACCCAAAGGACAAATTTGTCTACTGAACCGCCTTTAAAAGAGGGTTGTTCTTCTAATTGGTCAATAGATTTCTGATCAGAATTGTTAGTGTTTTGTGCAAGCAGATTCACAGATACAAGCAGTGAAAGTGCTGCAACAATAATTGTCATAAAACTTTTCATAACTGATTCTTTTTAGAGATTCTTAATTTATTGTAGTCAAAACTGTCGCTTCCGGATTGTGACAGCTTGTTTCTTATTCTTGTTTTCATGGCCCTTACAGAGGAGTCGGATGTGCCCAGGTACAAAGCAATTTGCTTGGCCGGGTACCCTTCTTCTGTAAGCAGCAGCACCAATTTCTCAGAAGGCGTTAGAAATCCCATCTCTTTAATGTATGGATAGCGGGCCAAAAGGTTAGCATCGTTGACTATCTCATTAAGGGAGTTCTTGCTTCCACTTTTTACGTCATTGAGCAGGCTTTGCAGTTCCTCATACAGAGATGAGGAGATTCTTATGCTTTTATTGGAAATTTTGTTTATGCTCTCCGACAAATATGGCAGATTCTCCACCTGTTTGCTCAATAGCTTCTTCTGCAGATGTTCCTGTTCCAGTTGCCTCTTATGCTTCCCGACAAGTTTGTATCCAATAAGTATTGCAGCAGCTACAACAAGGAACAAAACTATATACAGGATTGTATTCTGTCTTTCGACAGCCTCCAGCTCAAAGACAAGAGCATCCAGGTCATATTTGTGAATGACCACAGTGTTTAAAGTATCTACATATATTTGATCCATCCTGTTGAGTTTTTCCAATGCAAAGATATTACACTAAACTCACAATTCTTCTGCAGTAAAATTATGTTGCGGGGAATTTTTATTGTAAGTTGTTGATACTCTTTGTTGTAGCGATATTCTGTTGCGATGTTTCATGTTGTAGTATGGCATTTTTTTCTTAACTTTGTTAAGTTGAGAAGTTTAAAACAAGATATAATATGAGAAAGATATTCAGTTTTTCTGCAGTTGTAGCCATGGTTGCAATTGCTTTTGCAGCAAATGCGGTGCAAGTGGGCAATATTGTTGTTAAAAGGGGAGTTGTGGATACTGTTTACAGGGCTAAACATGTTGTAGTGGGTATGGCAGATCCAGGAGCTCAGTTTACGGTTAATGGGAAAAGCGTAAAGGCTTATAAAACTGGTACTTGGGGTATTGAACTGCAACTTGTCCCTGGTGAGAATAATATTAAAATAGAGGATAATGCTGGCAGTGCAACATTCAAGGTGTTTTACAGCACTACACCAAAGCCTGTAAAAAGAGATTTGGCCCGTGAGGCTGCTATGGCAGAAAAAGCAAAGTTTTATCCAACAAGCCTAAAGGTTTCTACAAAGAAATATTCTTATTTGAATTATGGTGCAGGTACAGACCGTTTGGGTGGTGCAAAAATCAATTATTTGTCTCAGGGAATTGAACTTTATGCCGATGCAGAGAATCAGAACTTGTACAGAGTAAGGTTGTCGGGAAACAGACATGCTTATATTCCAAAGAGCCAGGTTGAGGTTATTGGAAAGGTTGCTCCGGATTTTGATTTTATGCAAGATAATGTGGTATTGAGTGAGAGCTCAAGTGTGTACAATGCTGGTGATTGTGATAGAGTTTCAATTGGAGTAGGTGGCAAAAAGCCTTACATTGTAAAGGAGTACACAAATCCGCATAAGATTGTTATTGATTTGTATGGTGTGCAATGTAATTCAAACTGGCTTACTCATAAAACAGGGTTAAAGAGTGTGGACAATATAGATGTAGAGAGCATAGATTCGGATGTAACCAGATTTACAGTATATCTTAAAACAAAGAGCTCTTGGGGATTTTCTGTAGATTATAAGGGCAATAACCTTGTATTGGATATCAAACATGTTCCTGCACAACTTTATTTAAAGAACCTTACAATTGGTATTGATGCAGGACATGGTGGTCCAGAGAGTAATGGTGCAGTTGGTTTGAGTGGTCTTAAAGAGAAGGATATGAACCTTGATATGGCGTATCAGTTAAAGGATATTCTGGAGAAGCAAGGTGCTAAAGTTGTTCTTTCAAGAAGTGAGGATGTTGGAATGAGCATTAGAGAGAGACAAGACAAGTTTATAGAGAATAAGGTTGATATTGCAATTTCAATCCATTGCAATGCTGGTGGTGGTCCGCTATCTTCTCTTGGAACAAGTACCTATTACAGATATAATGTATATAAATCTTTAACAGAGGACATTCTTGGATATCTTATGCAGATGGAAGGGGTAAACAACTTTGGTATGGTTGGTAACTTTAACTTCTCTTTGAGTGCCATTACAGATTTCCCTTGTGTACTTGTAGAGACATTGTTCATATCCAGCCTTGCAGAGGAGGAGAAATTGGCAGATGCTCAATTCCGCAGAGCAATGATGGAGAACGTGGCTAAAGGATTGGTAGATTACATTAAGGAGTGCAGAGTTGCAGAAGGGCAGGCAAAGAAATAACTTCATAAAATTTTATGGACAGGAAAAGCTGGCGTTTGTCAGCTTTTTTTTGTTGCCTTCGGCATTCCCCCAGCTTCGCCTTTTGGGGATTGAGCCTCCGGCATTCCCCCAGCTTCGCTGCAATCCCAAACACTCAAACCAATAGCACTTAGGTTGCACCCGGGGTTATCTCGCCAAAATCGATGGCGCGGCTGACCTTGACCAGTGCATAGGCGGAGATCTTAGACATTTGTTCCCTTAGTTAAAATCGATGGCGCGGCTGGTGTTGGTTTGGGTGTTTGTGCTTGGGATTTGGTGCGCGAACGATTTTCACTCCGGGCGAGGGGGATTTGGCCTTCTGGCATTCCCCAGCTTCGCTGCAATTCCCTCCCTCAAGCCAATGACGCTTAGGTTGCACCCGGGGTTTTCTCGCCAAAATCGATGGCGCGGCTGGTGTTGGTTCTGGGTGTTTGTGCTTGGGATTTGGTGCGCGAACGTGTATTTCCACCATGGGGATGGCGCAGCAAAGATGCTCTGTAGGCCGTAGAGTAATGTTTTGGCGCGCGAACGATTTTCACTCTGGGCGAGGGGGATTGAGCCTCTGGCATTCCCCAGCTTCGCTTTTGGGGATTTAGCCTCCCGGCATTCCCCTGGCTTCGCATTGGGGATTTGGCCTGTCGGCATTCCCCAGCTTCGCCATTGGGGGATTGAGCCTCCGGCATTCCCCACTCTCCTCGCCGGAGGGGCCCTTGCAACAATGTGAAAAAAGCTCAAAGAGCGCCTTCTGGCACTCTTTGTTTTTTTTGTACTCCGTCCATCCTTTCTGCAAGCAAGCTTGCAACGGTCTGTCCGGGTACAAAAAAAGCCCTCAAGCGTTGCTTGAGAGCTTTTTTCTGTTGTTGCGGTGAAAGGGGGATTCGAACCCCCGGTACGGTTACCCGTACGACAGTTTAGCAAACTGTTGGTTTAAGCCACTCACCCATCTCACCCTCCCTTATTTGTTTGCACAAACTTTGTGTTGGGAGTGCAAATATATATCAAAAGTTTTTATTTGCAAAAGTTTTAAGGCAAAAGTTGTTATTTAACAAGCTTTTCTCTCATTTGAGTGTCTGCCTCAATGTTTTTCATCTTGTAATAATCCATAATGCCAAGGTTGCCGCTTCTAAAGGCTTGTGCCATTGCAAGAGGTATCTCAACTTCTGCTTCTATTACTTTTGCTCTTGCCTCTTGTGCTTTTGCAAGCATCTCTTGTTCAAGGGCAACAGCCATTGCTCTTCTCTCTTCTGCTCTTGCCTGTGCAATGTTTTTGTCTGCATTTGCCTGATCTATTTGAAGTACAGCACCAATGTTCTTTCCAATGTCGATATCTGCAATGTCAATAGACAAGATTTCAAATGCAGTTCCTGCATCAAGACCTTTAGCCAAAACTACTTTAGAAATTGAGTCTGGATTCTCCAGCACAAGTTTATGGCTCTCTGCAGATCCTATGGATGATACAATACCTTCACCTACGCGGGCCAATACAGTCTCTTCTCCTGCTCCACCAACCAATTGTTTGATGTTGGCTCTAACTGTAACTCTGGCTTTGGCAATAAGCTGAATACCATCTTTTGCTACAGCTGTTACTGGAGGGGTGTTTATAACTTTAGGATTAACACTCATCTGTACAGCCTGAAACACATCTCTACCTGCAAGGTCTATTGCTGCAGCCATATTAAAGTTAAGGTCAATATTGGCTTTGTCGGCAGAAATAAGGGCATTTATAACATTTGGAACATCTCCATGGGCAAGGTAATGTGCCTCAAGTTCATTAGCGTTAAGTTTAAGTCCAGCTTTGGTTCCTGTAATCATTGCCATTACAATTGTTCCTGGGGGAACTTTTCTCCAACGCATAAGGACCAGTTGGACCAAAGAAATTTTTACTCCCGATATAAGGGCTTGAAACCATAATGTAACAGGGAAAAACCATAAGAATACCAATAATCCAATAAATGATACTCCTATCCAAATAAAGAATGAAACGCCTTCCATATTTTCCATAGTTCTAAATATTATTTTTCTTTAACGTATACTTTGTTGTTTGAAATCTCTGTTACCTCAATATTTTTTTGAGGATCTATAAGGATACCTCTTGTTGTCACTTCAAGTGTGTTTCCGTTTATTATAGCTGTTCCAGAAGGGGCAAGTCTTGTTATTGCTGTACCTGTATCTCCAACACTAACACCCTTCTCTTTAATTGGGGTATCTATTTTTGCGTCAATGTTGGTGTCAAGACTGAATCTCTTCCATGTCTTTTTCCTTAAGGTAAGCATAACAACAATTGTTGCAAGAATTATGTTAATGAGTATAATCATAATTCCGGCTGTAGTGCTTATGTTGGCAAATGAAAGATAGCAGGAACCTGCAATTGCCCCTAATCCCAACACACCTGCAACACCAAGACCGGGGATAATGGCCAATTCTATAAACAATAGAGCCTGACCAATAATTATAAGTGTTAAAATAAAGGTTATCATACTATTTTTTTGTTACTGTTTCTATTCTTACACCTTTTATGTTTTCTGCCTCAAGGGCATTGACCAGTTTTTCTGCCTCTTCCTTTTTTCCAAAAGGACCAATTATGTATTCTGTTACACCATTAACAGTTGTCTTGGCCAAATCTTTTGATGTTACACTCTTTATAGCTGTTAGAGCTACAGGAGGAAGAACATCGTAACCTCCAATCAATACTCTGTAGCTTGAATTGTATTTTCCCTCTTTCTCCAGTGCCATTGCTTTTTTAACCAATGTGTATTCTCCGTCTATGTAGGCATTTATGAGTGCACCTGGGAATCCGTTTTTCCTTATTCTGTACAGTGCTTTAAGCACATTCTGATATTTATAGAAGACACCTGCTGTATATGTGTATTTGCCGGTAGCAGATTTTCTTTCAAATACAGGGCTCATTCCTTTAAGGGCTTTTAGTGTTGCAGGTTTTGAAAGTACGCATAGCTGCACTTGGTAAACAAGACCTTTTGGGATATCGTCCAGACTTGCCATTACTGCTGTTGGAAGAATCTTAAAGTTAAGGTCAACTTCTGGCTCTGGCTCCATAACATTAAGAACTGGTGCTTGTCCTAAAGTATTGTCTGCAAAATCGAGCTCGTAATCTGTAATGGATACAGACTGTACAGGTGATTCTGCAGGCAGCTCATCCAGGATAATCCCGTCTGCAAGGAATTGCATCTCAATCTCCTGCAATCTTGCATTGGCTGCATTTATCTGAGCTTCAATCTCAAGATTTGCCAGCTCGGCGGCTGTAATTTGTTCAGCAACTTTAATTTTTGCAATGGAATCGGTCATAAGAGCATATTCTTCCCTTCTTATTTGCAATTTTTCATCTGCACTCTTTAGCGAGTTGCGCAGTTCTCTAATCTTGTTGCTTGTTTTGGCATATTCAGAATCTGTCTTTTTATTGGATGTGCCACTCTCCTTTGCTTTCTCTTTTTGAGTCTTAAGTAAAGAGATTCCGTATGCCTTATCCTGCTCAACTGATTGTTTTATTGGGGTGGCATCAT
>JAFYMJ010000265.1 GCA_017556665.1 Bacteroidales bacterium | reverse complement strand
GGAATGGAGCTGCCCGGTATAGTTACCAATATAACAAATTTTGGTGCATTTGTTGATTTTGGAATTAAACAGAATGGGCTGATACATATCTCAAACATGTCAGAAAAGTTTATATCAAACCCTAATGAAATTTTAAAGTTACATCAGCATGTAAGTGTTAAAGTTTTGGACGTTGATATCAAAAAAGGGAGAATTCAGCTTAAACTTATTAAATAATACAATAGAATATTTGGAGAATTATGTTTTTAGGGGCAATTATAGTTGTGGGGGTGTTTATTTTTTTGACTTTGGTAGGCCGGATTTTGGAATTGCAAAAAAAGCTAAAAACATTAAAGGAAGATTATAACAGACAGGGAGAATTTTATAGAGCAAAGTTGGATGCTTATTTTGAAAAATTATGCTTGGTTAAAATAGGTATGCATTCTCATACATCACAGATGAAAGAGTTTATAAATCTTCTTTACTATACAGAGGATAATGTGCCCAAACTAGGCAGAAAATTGGCAGATTTGGTTCTCTCCAGTAAGGAGAATAATAAGCTTTACAGATATTTTGAATATATGTTGTCCCAACATAATCTTATCTATGAGAATAAATATTCCTCTCTCAAAGAGAGGTATTCCTTAACAGATAAAGATGTTATGATATGTTTCCTTCTGAGCAATAACTTTGAATCGTATCATATATGGACAATATGCAATTCTAATGAGAATGCATACTATACTAGATGTTCAAGGCTTAGGGCTAAGCTTCAACTTTCTCAAAATCAATCAATAGTGTCTTTTTTAAAAGAGAATGGATATTAATCTCTTTGGGCAAGTATAACTCCAAATATAACTATTGCCATTCCAGATACAGATACTAATGTGATGTTCTCATGTCCTAAAATAACTGCTCCAATTGCCGAAAATGCAGGTATTAGTGCAGAGAATATATTAGCTCTGGCTATTCCTAAATTTCTGATAGCGCTAACCCAAAGGACAAATGCAATACAAGAACATAGAATGGCCAGAGATATTAGTGGAACCAAAACATCTGCTGTAAAGAAAGTGTGGTTTATGCCATCAAGTCCATACCCTAAAAACAATGGTAAAAAATATAGGGATCCTATTACAAACTGATAAGTTGCTATTGTATAATTATTATACTTTTGCGATAATTTTTTTACAACAGCTCCATACCCTGTAGCGGCAGCTACAGCAAGGAAAAGGAGTGCTATACCGTATAAATGTTTTACGGTGATATTGCCTCCGTTAAGTGCCATTAAAGCAACTCCAGGAATTGTAATCAGTATGCCTGCAATCTTTTTAAAAGTAAAAGGTATTTTATATAAAATTCTTTCTACCAACAGACAGGTTACCGGGATTATTGCAATAATTACAGCTGCAATAACAGCAGAATCTGTAGCCTGCATTCCAAAACTTTCCCCAATAAAATACACGAATGGCTCAAAAAATGCCATCAATGCCATCATCAAGAGGTCTTTTTTGCTGGGTTTCTGTAATTTACCTATTGCTTTGGAGTATATTAACAGAACTATTCCGGCAATAAACAACCTTATGAATAAGAATGTGAAAATTGGTACTTGCAGTCTTATAATCTGATTGCTCCATACAAAGGAGAACCCCCATAGAATCACCGCAATTAAGGCTGCAATATATATGCGTATTGATGGCTTTTGGTTATTCATTTTATTATCTGTTGAAAGATAGTGGTTTGGCGTTTTTAATTTCTTTGAATTCTCCATTCTCCACAACCATGGCTCCATTTACAACAGTGTGGGCTATTGACGAGGAGAAGGTAAATCCTTCCAGTGGGCTCCATCCACATTTGTATGCTGGTTTGCTGGTAGATATTTTGTCGGGAAGATTAAGGTTTACAATAGCCAAATCTGCATAATATCCCTCTCTTATATATCCTCTCTTGTCTATTTGGTAGCACTCTGCCGGTCCGTGCGACATTCTGGAAACCACATCTTCTATAGTGAAAATCTCTTGTTTTGCCAGTTCTAACATAAGTTGAAGACTATGTTGGACAAGTGGAAGTCCGCTTGGTGCCTGCAGATATTTGTTCTGTTTCTCTTCCTTTAGGTGTGGGGCGTGGTCTGTTGCCACAACTTTTATTATTCCATCCTTAACGGCTTTTCTTATAGCCAACATATCTGATTCCCTTTTTATTGCGGGATTGCATTTTACTTTACTGCCATATTTGGAATAATCTGAATCACTAAACCACATGTAGTGGACACAAACTTCTCCGGAAATCTTATTATTGATCTTTTGAGCCTCTTTAATCAGTTCAATCTCATCTGCGGTGCTTATATGCAGTATGTGCAGTTGTGTGTTGTTTGCAATAGCCAGCTCCAAAGCTCTTTTGGTGCACTCTATGCATGCTTCTCTGCTTCTGATACTTGGATGCATCTCAAACGGAATATCTTCACCAAATTTATTCTTGTATAATTCAAGATTTGCTTTAATGATATCTTCCTGCTCACAATGTGTTGCAACCAGGGTAGGAGATTCTTTAAAAATGGCATTAAGTTGTCCATTGTCATTTACAAGCATATTACCAGTAGAGGAGCCCATGAATACTTTTATTCCGCAAACTTTGGTTTTGTCTGCAGATTTTATCTCTTCAATATTCTCATTGGTAGCACCAAGGTAAAATGAGTAGTTTGCGTAGCTGTCTTGCTTGGCAATCATGTATTTTTCTTCTAGTCCTTTATTGGTAGTTGTTGCCGGTGTGTTGTTAGGCATATCCATATAGCTTGTTACACCTCCCAATACTGCAGCTTTGCTCTCCGATGCTATTGTTGCTTTATGGGTATTTCCAGGTTCTCTAAAATGAACTTGATCATCAATTACACCAGGTAATATATGCAACCCTTCTGCGTTGATAATCTTATCTGCGTTAATTGAATCTATATGGTTTAAATATTCGTCGGGAGTAGAAAAATCTTTTTCTAAAATAACTTTTCCAATATGTTCCCCTTTAATGAAAAGGCTACCTTTTAAAGATAGCCCCTCATTTACTATTGTGCCGTTTTTAATTAGCAAACTCATTATTTTCTTGGTTTAATTTTTCTGAATTTCATTGCTAATACACCCCAGAATGCCTCTCCAAAAATACCTGAACTCATTTTTGAGGTTCCCTCAACTCTGTCTACGAATATAATAGGGACCTCTTTTATTTTGAATCCAAGCTTGTATGTATTGTATTTCATCTCAATCTGGAATCCGTATCCCTTCATTCTTATGTTGTCAAAATCTATAGTCTCAAGAACTTTTCTTGCG
The DNA here is from genome assembly GCA_017556665.1 of Bacteroidales bacterium. Taxonomy (GTDB): domain Bacteria; phylum Bacteroidota; class Bacteroidia; order Bacteroidales; family UBA932; genus Egerieousia. The sequence continues at coordinate 750 of JAFYMJ010000265.1, read as the reverse complement.
TAGCATTTAAATCCTGCAGTGCAGTCAAAGACTCTCATTCCAAGCACTTTTCTAACATATGTAGATGCGTAGTATGACATGATTACTCGTCCAATTGGCCAGTTTATTACACTTATTCCGTTGCAATAGCGGCTGCCAATTGCCAAGTCTGCACCATGCTCTGTGCAGGCATGCAGTAATTTGGGTAAATCATTAGGATTGTGTGAGAAATCGGCATCCATTTCAAATATATAATCATATTTGTGCTCTATTCCCCATTTGAATCCTGTAATATATGCAGTTCCAAGACCTAATTTGCCTTTTCTTTCCAAAATGAACAAAGAATCTGTAAATTCTTTGCTTATTAATCCTTTTACTATGTCTGCTGTTCCGTCTGGAGAACCGTCATCTATAATAAGTATATGGAATCTTTCTTTAAGACTAAAGATTGCTCTTATTATATTTTCGGCATTCTCTTTCTCGTTATATGTTGGTATAATGACTAAGTTCTTTGACATAAACCTTTTTCTTTTTTTCTTTTATCACTTTACTAAAGTACAAAAATATGAATAATTATATAAATACGATATCTTTTTTAGGTGTCAGATTGAAATCTTTTTAAAAATTTTCAAAAAAAATTTGGTGATAGAGAAAAGTTGTCTATCTTTGCAGTCCCAAAACGGGAAAGTTCATTGACAAGATTGAAAGACAAGCAGCATACATAGCAATATGTATGGGATATTTTAAGAATATCCAGAGCGTAAATTCCTT
>JAFYMJ010000264.1 GCA_017556665.1 Bacteroidales bacterium | reverse complement strand
TATGTAGGAATGGACAGAATGGATGTGCGTAAACAAATTGTAATAGATTTGAAAAACGCAGAGTTGATGGAGAAGGTTGAAAATTATGAGAATAAAGTAGGATATTCAGAGAGAAATTCAGATACAGCTGTTGAGCCACGTCTATGTATGCAATGGTTCTTAAAGATGCAACATTTTGCAGATATAGCTCTTCCGCCAGTAATGAACAACGAGCTTAATTTCTATCCTCCTAAATACAAGACAACATACCATAACTGGTTGGATAATATTCAGGACTGGTGTATCAGCCGTCAATTGTGGTGGGGTCACAGAATACCGGCTTATTTCTTGCCTTCACAAGGTGAAGAAGAGAAATTTGTAGTAGCCGAGACTATTGAAAAAGCATTGGAGTTGGCTAAGGCTATCCCTGGATATGAGAATATAACTGCAGCTGAACTAAGACAGGATGATGATGCACTTGATACATGGTTCTCATCATGGTTGTGGCCACTTTCATTGTTTGGAGGTATAAATAATCCAGATAATGATGAGATCAAATACTACTATCCTACAAGTGACCTTGTAACAGGACCGGATATCATATTCTTCTGGGTTGCCAGAATGATTATGGCTGGTTATGAGTATAAGGGTGATATGCCTTTCAAGAATGTATATTTCACAGGTATTGTAAGGGACAAGCTTGGCAGAAAAATGTCAAAATCTCTTGGAAACTCGCCAGATCCTCTTGAGTTGATTGAAAAGTATGGTGCAGATGCCGTTAGAATGGGTATGATGCTTTCTGCTCCTGCTGGAAATGATATCTTGTTTGATGAGGCACTATGTGAGCAAGGTAGAAACTTTAACAATAAGATCTGGAATGCATTCCGTTTGGTAAGCGGTTGGAGTGTAGATGAGAATGCTGCACAACCTCAAAGTGCTGCAATAGCAATCAAATGGTTTGACTCAATGTTAAAGAAAGTAAGCATTGAGATTGAAGACTTGTTGTCTAAATACCGTTTGTCTGAGGCATTGATGGCAATTTATAAACTGTTCTGGGACGATTTCTGTGCATGGTATCTAGAGATGGTAAAACCTGCATTTGGATCTCCTGCAGATAAAGTAACATATAATGCTACCAAAGAGTTCTTTGATTCATTATTGCGTCTGTTGCATCCGTTTATGCCATTCATTACAGAGGAGTTGTGGCAAAATTTGAGTGAGCGTGCCAATGGTGAGACTATCATGTTCCAGACAACTCCTGCAGTATCTGAATATGATTCAGATGTTTTGGCTCAATTTGAGAATGCATCTGAGGTTGTTATGAACATAAGAAACATAAGACAGACTAAAGGCATTTCTCCTAAAGAGGCTTTGGAAATTTATGCAAAGGAGCCTTATGTAAATACAATGGATTCAATCATTAAAAAACTTGCAAATATCTCTGATGTTAAAGTTGTTCCTGCATTTGATTCATCTGTAAGTGGTGTTAACTTTATGATTAAGACAAATGAGTTCTTTGTTCCACTTACTGAGCATATCAATGTCGAGGAAGAGGTTGCCAAGATGAAGGCTGAGATTGAGTACTTTGAAAAATTCCTTAAAGGTGTAAATGCAAAACTTTCAAATGAGAAGTTTGTAAACAATGCACCAGAGAGTGTTGTGGCTATGGAGAGAAAGAAACAATCAGATGCCCAAACAAAGATTGAGAATCTTAATAACAGAATTCAGTCTTTGTTGGCTAAATAGTTTTAATTATGATAGTTTCTGAGTGTACTCTTGAAGTCAGATATTACGAGACAGATCTTATGGGTATTGTCCATCACTCAAATTACATCAGGTATTTTGAGTGTGGACGACATAAGATGTTACAAGATATAGGGATGCCTATAGAGGAGGTTGAAAGGAGAGGATACATGCTTCCTGTTGTATCTACATATTGTGTATACAAGACCCCTGCAAAGATGGGTGATATTTTAAGGATTGTATCTACAATGAAAGAGATGCCTAAAGCCAAGATTAAGGTTTATGCGCAAATTTTCAATCAGGAGAATTCCCTTATTGCAGAAGGTGAGGTAGTAATAGGTTTTATACATGCCGACACAAGAAAGCCTACCCGTAGGCCAGATTTTGTGGAAGAGGTAATGAGCAAATATTTTATAGAAACAAAATAAACAACATGAGTAATTTATTGTTTTTAGGTGGCCTTGGAATGGGCGAATTGGTAGTAATAGTTCTTATAGTATTACTTCTTTTTGGTGGTAAAAAGATTCCTGAGCTAATGAAGGGAATTGGTAAAGGTGTAAAAAGCTTTAAAGATGGCGTTAAAGGAATTGAGAATGACATTAATGCCACCGATGATGATAATAAAACAAAAGAGATTAAATAGTTGAGTTCTGAAAATCAGATGACGTTTTGGGAGCACTTGGATGAATTGAGAAAAGTGCTCTTTAGGTCTGCCTTATTTATAGCTGCCTTTATGGTGGTTATATTTTTGGCAAAGGACTTTGTGTTTGGTAAAATAATCCTTGCACCAATTGATTCTGATTTTGCTTTATACAGATTGTTTGATTCGGTCCTTGTAAAATTTGGACTGCCGGCATTGGAGCCTTTTAAGATAGAACTTATAAACATTGAGCTGTCTGCACAGTTCTTTATTCATATAAGTACATCTTTCTATCTTGCACTGGTTATCTCAATGCCATTTATCATATATCAGATTTGGCTATTTGTTAAGCCTGCACTTTACGACAATGAACGTAAGGCGGCAATAGGTGCCTTTACATTTGCAGGCATACTGTTCTTTATGGGTGTGTTGGTGGGTTATTATCTGATATTCCCTTTAACTTTAAGATTTTTAGGAACTTATCAAGTTAGTGCCGACGTTGCAAACCAAATTTCATTACAATCATACATCT
>JAFYMJ010000027.1 GCA_017556665.1 Bacteroidales bacterium | reverse complement strand
GGGGAGAATTGTTTATCCTTGGTGAATGGATCAACAACTGTGATTATCTTGTATATGACGGTCAAACAATAAAAAGAGAGAATCTGCTGTAGGTTCTCTCTCCTTTTTAGAATCCGAATATGGAGTGGTACAGATAGTAGAAGCGGCCGCTGTGCCAAAGTGCAATAAGTTCTTCTACATTACGGTCCTCTCCAAACCGGTCGTATTGTTTTTTCAGGTCAGAGCCAAACAGTTTTGCTATGCCTTGCCAGAATCCTGCTGTTATTCCTCCCCGATAATTCTTTATTATATAGTATGAAGACAATCCAACCTCTCTGTCCAGAAGTTTGAGCAGCAGCTTGCCTTGGTTTATGGTAAGTTTTTTGAGTGGTTCTTCAAACTCCCTAAAGAGTCTTTTCTGGTAATCCTTTAAATATTTCTCCCTTTGCATGGGGGTAAAATTTGAGTGGGCAAGTGTGCTGTCTGCATCCTTTATAATTGCTTTGGCTTTTAGTGCATATGGGTAAACTTTGTTAAAATTGTAGACAAGTCTGTACTGTTCTCTCCAGTTTTTGTGCTTTTTCCAGTCTTTAGGAACATAATATATATAGGCGGGATTTATCTTGTCTATAAATATTGTGTCTCCTTTCTCTATTTTGTAACCCATGGAAATGGGCTGTCTGGCCTTTTTTGCCTGACCATAACATTTGGCGGTAACTGACATCAGAGCCAGAATTAATGCCAATATGTATGTTGTTTTTTTACCCATTTGTCATTTTTTTGGTTTTTAGAGTGCCTTATTTTGTTGCAAAAATAGTACCTTTGAGTTTTATTGAAAATACTAAATGGTAAAACTATGTTTAATGTAGATACTTTTTCTCCATGGGTGTTATTGACCGATTTGGGAATCATTTCTGGCCTATTGCTTATAGGTCAGCTTATTAGAGCTAAAGTTAAAATAATTCAGCAGCTATTCATACCACCTAGTTTGCTGGCTGGTCTGCTGGGTTTGGCATTCGGACCTAATGGATTGGATTTTTTGCCTTTGTCCAATCAGGTTGGCACCTATGCGGCTGTTCTTATTGCACTGGTATTTGGTGTACTCCCACTATCATCTCCAAAAGTGTCAGCTAAAGAGGTAGCCGGCAGAGTTGGCCCTATGTGGGCATATGCCCAATTGGGAATGTTGCTTCAATGGGCTTTCGCTGGTTTGTTTGGCCTGTTTGTCCTTAAACTTATATGGCCGGAGCTTAATGATTCATTTGGTATAATGTTGTCTACAGGATTTTATGGTGGACACGGAACAGCAGCAGCCATTGGAAATGCGTATGCCAATGCAACCCCTGCGTGGGAAGAGGCGCAAAGTTTGGGTATGACAACTGCAACTGTTGGAGTTGTATGTGCAATTGTTGGTGGATTGATGTTTATCAAATGGGCTACAAAAAATAAGCAGACTGCTTTTATTTCAGACTTTGCCCAATTGCCAAATGAGCTTAGAACAGGTCTTATTCCTAGAGATAAAAGAGAATCGTCGGGAGATGTAACAACCTCTTCAATCTCAATAGAGTGTTATACATTCCATATGGCTATAGCATTCTTTATAGCTTTTGTGGGATATGCCATAAGCGTTGCTGTAAAAGGGTATTATCCTAAATTGGAGTTGCCGGTTTTCAGTTGTGCTTTTGTGGTTGGACTTTTGTTCAAAAAGTTTATGGAGGTTACCAAATCAAACGAATACCTTTGTACAAAAACAACTCAAAGGTTAGGCAGTATGTTTACAGATATCCTGGTTGCTTGCGGTGTGGCTGCAATCAAGCTGGGTGTGGTTGTAAAATATGCACTTCCTCTAATTGTGCTTATAGTCTTTGGTGTTGTTATGGTATGTTTTATTGTGTTCTTTTTTGGAAAAAGACTGTCCAAGACATACTGGTTTGAGAGATCTATTTTTGCATGGGGCTGGTGGACAGGTACAATGGCTATGGGTATTGCACTTATAAGAATTGTAGATCCAAAACTGGCAAGTAAAGCTATGGATGACTTTGCCCTTGCGTATCTGCCTATTGCACCTGTAGAGATTCTTCTTATAACCTTTGTCCCTGTATTGTTTATAAATGGTATGGGACTTGAACTTATGTTGGGTTGTCTGTTATTGTCGGTGATTATAATCTTCTTTGCTCATAAAATGGGATGGTGGATAAAAAAAGAGAAAACTAAATAATATTGCTGGTATGAGAAAAATATTTGCACTAATTATGTTTAGTGCCTTTGCTTGGGGAGCTGTGGCTCAAACAGTAAATCCAAAGCAAGCGTGGAAAAAGGCGGAGAGCAGAACTCAGCTTACAGAAGAGGAGGCATCTGTTGTGGCCAATATGGTGCATGAAAAATATGTCTCTTTGGATTCGCACAATGATACTGCAGGGTGGCTTAATCATCCCGACGGAGATTTTGGTGTAACAAAAGGGCAGGTGACATTCCCTTTAATGAAAGAGGGTGGCTTGGATGCAGCATTTTTTGCAATTTATCTGGATCAGGGACCTCTGAACGATTTTAGCAGGGATTCTGTGTACAATTATGCTATGAATGAGATTGCACTTTTTAAAAAGTACATTGCAGAACACTCTGATGAAGCAGAAATTGGATATGCTCCCGAGGATCTTAAGAAGATTAAGAAGAAAGGTAAAAGATGTGTTGTCTTTGCTTTGGAAAATGGATATGGCATAGGCAAGGATTTGGATAAAATCAACAAATTTTATGATGAAGGTGTAAGGTATATCACTTTGTGCCACAATTATGTGAATGATATCTGTGACGCTTCAAGATATACTAAGGGGCATTCCTGGGGCGGCTTGTCTGAGTTTGGGTATAAAGTTGTAGAGAGGATGAATGAACTTGGAATGATTATAGATTTCTCTCACGCGTCATCATCTACATTATGGGATCTGCTGGAGTGCAGCAAGGCTCCGGTTATAGCTACACACTCATCAGTTTGGGAGCTTAAGAAAAACAACAGAAACCTTAAGGATGATGAGATTAAGGCTATTGCAAAAGCAGGTGGACTAATCCAGCTTGCATCGGGAAGATTCTTCTTGTCTGATTTGCCTAAAAAAGAGGTTACAATAAAACATCTGGCTGACCATATAGATTATGTGAAGAATCTGGTGGGTGCAGAATATATAGGCCTTGGAACCGATTTTGATGGTGGTGGAGGAGTTGTAGGTCTTGAGGATTGTTCTAAAATGAAAGATCTTACAAAGGAACTTTTACTTAGAGGATATACTCCATATGAGCTTTCATTGTTCTGGGGTGGAAACTTTTTAAGAGTATGGCAAAAGATTATTGATGTCTCAAAAGAGCTAAAAAAAGTGAAGTAATCCTATAGATTTTATAATGTATTTCCGCACTTGTCCATTTTGTCCAAAATGTGAGTGCGGAATTTTTTTTGAATTGCGTAACTGCGTGAAAATGCAAACATTGACTATTAAAAATTTTTGACCAAAAGTGATAAAATTTTGCATAAAATATTTGCATATTAAAAAAAATGTGTATCTTTGCAACCCGGTAATTTGAGCTCCGTTACAGCCAAACTACTGAAAATCAATATTTTATATAATATACAATAGTAATTATTGTTAAATTGTAAAAAGTAATGTTACAACCAAAGAAAACCAAATTTAGAAGACAGCAGAAAGGCCGCATGAAAGGTGTAGCCCAAAGAGGTAGTCAGTTGGCTTTTGGCTCATTCGGAATCAAAACTCTAGAGAGCTGCTGGATGACAGGACAACAGATTGAGGCTGCTCGTCAGGCTGTAGTTCGTTATATGAAACGTGAGGGTAAAATTTGGATTAGAATTTTCCCAGATAAGCCATTTACTAAGAAACCTGCTGAGGTTCGTATGGGTAAAGGTAAAGGTGCTCCAGAGGGATTTGTTGCACCAGTTACTCCAGGTAGAATGTTAATTGAGATTGAGGGTGTTCCAATGGAGGTTGCTAAAGAGGCACTTCGTCTAGGCGCTCAAAAACTACCTGTAACTACAAAATTTGTAGTACGTAGAGATTATGTTGGTTAATTAAATGGAGATTGAAAGATGAAAATTAAAGAAGTACGCGAATTATCTGTAAAAGATTTGCAAGAGCGTCTAGAGACTGAAAGAACAAATCTAGACCAACTTAAGATGAATCATGCGATCTCTCCACTTGAGGATCCATCACAAATTAAGAAAAGCAAGAAAAACATCGCTAGAATGCTTACAGTGTTAAGCCAACTTAGCCAGGACAAAAAATAGTCGTTCATGGAAAGAAAACTTCGTAAAGAAAGAATCGGTGTAGTGGTAAGTAACAAAATGGAGAAATCTATTGTTGTTGCAGTTAAGACAAAAGAGAAACACCCTATTTACGGAAAGTTCGTAAATAAAACCACTAAGTTTGTTGCTCACGACGAGAAAAACGAGTGCAGCGAGGGCGATACTGTAAGAATTATGGAGACACG
>JAFYMJ010000263.1 GCA_017556665.1 Bacteroidales bacterium | reverse complement strand
TGGCAAATATCTGTGTCCCTTATTAGGATTCAATCTCCTTTGCAGGAATTTCTCATTATACTCCTTAATATTTCTTACAGAAGCCATCTTTAACAGATCGTAACGGCTGTCCATCTCTATACAAAGAGATTTAAGGGTATGCTCAACTTTCTTTGTATCTGTAATTACAGCCTCATCTGCATCTGGCAACTTTGCAAGGAAATGCTTCTCCAAAGCAGAGTATAAAGACAACTCAACCTTCTTTGGATCTACAAGAACCAATTTAAGTTCAGAAGGGTGTTTGTAATATAGCAACGATGCCAAAATTGCATTCAGACCAACTGACTTACCCTGTCCTGTAGCACCTGCAACCAACAAGTGAGGCATTTTAGCCAAATCAAAATGCATTACCTCATTTGTAATTGTCTTACCCAATGCAATAGGCAAATCGTATTTGTTTTCCCTGAATTTGGCATCATCAAGAACAGAGAGCATAGACACCGTACTTGGCTTTTCATTTGCAACCTCAATACCAATTGCATTTGTACCAACCAAAGTTACAACCCTCACACCTTTAGCAGCCAAAGAGAGCTGTATATCCTCCTCCAGTCTCTTTATTTGTGAAACTCTCACTCCTGGAGCTGGAACAATCTCATACAATGTTACAGTAGGACCAATCCTTGCAGATATCTTGTCAACCCCAATCTTATAGTTGGCCAATGTCCTTACAATCTGTCTGTTATTCTTGTTAAGCTCTTCTGGAGATACCTCATACCACTTGTCTTTATAATCTTCAAGAAGTGTCAAAGGTGGTGCTACATAAGATGACAAATCCAATCTTGGGTCAAACAAAGTACTAAGCTGTTCTTCTGTTAATTCACTTAAGAAATCTTCCTCTGTACTCTCCTTTTGTTTTTCTGGCTCAACCATTACTGTATCATCCTTTATATCATCCTGTGACACAGGAGCATCTGGTACAGAAAGCACCTCAAGTTCAGTCTCCTTCTCCTCATCTAATGTAACCTCAAACTCCTGGGTTGCAATATCCAGATTACCCAGATCAAAAGGCTCCACAGTCTCGGTTTCCGCACCTTGTTCCTCTTGCTCGGCACCATCCAACTCCTCTTCTTCCTCATCTTCTGCAACCTCATCCTGCTCAGCCTCACACGCAACAGCAACAACAGGTTCCATATCTTTTTCCTCTTTGTCGGCCGACGATTTCTCAAACAATGAATTGAACCAAATTACAAACTTTGAGTTCACACAAATGCACCACACCACGGCAAGGATAAACAAAATACAGCCTGTACCCAAACCACCAACCATATTAAGCAGCCATTGGTTCATATAATATCCATAAGAGCCACCAGCACCTGTTCCAAACCAATCGTCAACTTTTGTGAATGAAAGTATGTAAGACGATATAAGGGAAACCAGAATACAACCCAACAAAGACAAGATGAACATTCTTAGAATGTTTATTTTCTTAATCTTTAAAGCTACAAGCGCTACTCCTATAAAGAATATTGGAATTATAAATGCCCCCAGACCAAACAATTTTGATATTAAGAAATTGGCCCATACCAGTCCCATTCTTCCCCCTTGAGTCTGAGCCTCAACATTCATATTGTACAAATCTGAACTGGCAACAACAGACTGGTCCTGCGCCCAATTGACTGTATAGGAAATTAGCGAGAACAATGTATATATGGCAAAAACCAGCGAAACAAGGCCTGTAAGCAAGATGGCTATATCAAGTTTCTTTGGATTGCCATCATCCTGTTTTACAGCTAAAGTTTTCCGCTTTCCCCCTTTTACAGATTTTATCTTTTTTGCCATAGCTATTTTTTGCGTTTCTTGTTATTGTTCATCTTGTTGTCCTTACCCCTTAACATATTTTTCTTAGGGCCATTCTTTCTCTGGTGATTCTGTCCATCGGGATTAGAAGAAACTATCTGCATATCTTCTGGAATTACAATTCTTCCATCCGACAATTTTTCTATATCTCTAAAAATAGTTTCATCAGATACTGAATCCTTGTTCCATATTATATACTGCTGCTTCATATAATGAGCCAGAGTCTGGATCATATAAGTTTTAACCTCATCATCCTCTCTTGATGCTATTACTTCAATCATATTCTGAATGTTCCTTCCATAATGAGTTGCCTTGATTGGTTCATTATGCAATGGAATTGGATTAGGCTTTGTTGACAAGCTCTCTCTGGTGGGTGTAGGATATGGAGAATCTATATCTATCTTAAAATCAGATATAATCTGCACATGATCCCATAATTTGTGCTTGAAATCATTTATATCTCTAAGCTGTGGATTTAATGTTCCCATTACTGCCACAACAGCTTGTATCTGCTCATTTCTCTTCTCCTTGTTGGGAATACTTGCAACATACTCAATCATTTTTTGCACATGTCTTCCGTATTCCGGCATTTTAAGCTCTTCCCTCTGTGTATTGTACTCTAACTCCATAATATTATGTCTTATTACCAAATAGCAAATTTAGTGAATTTATAGAGGTAAAAAAACAAGAATAAATAAAAATTTATATCTTTATTCCCAATACACATAGTGATAACTTTTATTGTTGAATTATGAAAAAAATTACATTATTGTTTGCTGCCTCATTTTTATTGTTTGGCACCTGGGGCATTGCACAAAACCGCTTGTCGGATGAAACTGCATACAAAGTAAAATCAGAAGGATTCTCCAACTCAAAAATAGAAGAGATTGCACAATTTATGACTGATGATTTAGGTCCACGTCTTGCTGCCTCACAGCTGAAACTAAGATCTGAGCAAATGGTTGTAGAGAAACTTAAAGAGATGGGATTTGAGAATGTAAGGACAGAGTTTGCATACAACTTTACTAAAGGTGGTTGGGACAATCAGATGAACTATGTAGCAATGACAGCACCTTACTACTGTAGTTTTGCTGCAAATCCTAAAGCATGGAGTGGAAGCACAAACGGACATGTAAAAGGCGAGTGTATTGTACTTGATATAAAATCTAAAGAGGATATAGAAAAATACAAAGGAAAATTGAGTGGCAAGATTGTACTTATGCCAGCCACTCAAACATATGACATCAAATTTACCCCACTTGCAAGCCGCTACACAGAAGAGGAGCTTGAAGAGATTGCAAAGGTCAGCAGACCAAGAGCTATCAGACGCAGAACATCTGATATGGGCAGCTGGCGTGCAGCAATGGAACTTCAAAGGGCAATAAATGAGTTCATCAAATCAGAAAATGTACTTGCTATTGTAAGCGGAGGCGGCACATTCAATGTCCCAAGTTCAAGAGGCGTAAGCTATAAAGTTGGAGACCCGGAGCCAACTCCAGAGGTTATACTTCCTATTGAGGACCATGGCCGTATGGTAAGAATGATTTCTAAAGGGACCAAAGTTGAGATGGAGATGAACATAAAGAACATTTTCACCGACAACCAGAAAATCAACAATGTAATAGCAGAAATCCCTGGTTCAGATCCAAACCTTAAAGATGAGGTTATACTTCTTGGTGCTCACCTTGATTCTTGGCATGGTGGTACAGGAGCTGCCGACAATGCTTCTGGCTGCATTGTAATGATGGAAGCTATGCGTATAATCAAAGCTTTAGGAGTCCAACCAAAACGTACAATTAGAATTGCCCTTTGGGGTGGAGAAGAACAAGGTCTTTATGGCTCCAGAGGATATGTAGAGAGTTACCTTTACAACACAAAAAAAGGTAAAGTATTGCCAGGCTATGAGAAATTTGCCCTTTATTTGAATATGGACAATGGCTCTGGCCGTTTCCGCGGAATATATCTGGAAGAGAATGATATGGCCCTACCATTCTTCTCTACATGGATGAAACCTGTTGAGTCTTTAGGCTTTACTACTCTAACTCTAAGAAAGACAGGTGGAACAGACCACCAGTCATTTACAAGATATGGTCTTCCTGCTTACCAGTTTATTCAGGATGAACTTGAATACAACCGCACATACCACACAGTAATGGATACATATGAGAGATTATCTCTTCCAGACCTTCAAGTAGATGCAGTTATTGTTGCTTGGTTAGCCCTTAATGCAGCTATGGACACAGACCGTATCCCCGTTCTTCCTGGTTACCCAGAGAAAGTTAAAGCACAACAACAAAGAAGATAGAGACTAACATAAAAATCAACAACAAAAAATAGGGCTTGTGCCCTATTTTTGTTTTACCCATATAAGATTATCTGTATTGTAGCCTCTCTCTTTGGCATTTTGCAATATTTCCCTAACAACATTATCAGGCAAATAAGGAGTACGCGACAGAATCCACAAATAATTGTCACTTCCACTGCCAACCAAAGCATAGTCGTATTTGGGCCCAATCATAAGTATCCTATAATCTGCATAGAATGGGCCAAAGAAAGAAACTCTCAAATGGGCAGGAGTATCTGTAAATTTTGCTTTTCCCTCTGCCGACGATTCTTTTCCTTTCTTTATACCAGAATTTAGGACTTTAATCTTTCCATCATCTCTAATGGAATAATTTGCCTTAGCATACTCAATTCCCCTTTCAAATGAATGATCTAATCTTGCTATCTCATACCAATCTCCCAAATATCTGTTTACATCAAAATCTTTAACAACAGAATTATTTACTGTTAACTTACTGCAACAACTAAAAAACACCATTCCAACCATTGCAAAACATAATACCTTTTTCATTGCTTTTTTTTCTTCTGTAACAAACAGCTCAATATATTTGTTTTCTCCTGCACAAAATTAGTTCTACAACTTCTGTTTCTGTCTACTCTAACTATACTAAAACAGATAGGCAGAAATAGAGTTGTTGCACCAAGTAATTTTTTGTAAATTTGTAAGGAACGTTAAAAATCACGCATTATGAAAAAGTTATTTATAGCTATTTTGGCAATGTTTACATTGTCATTGGTTGTATGCCCTACAGTTGCATACGCAGACTGGTCACATGGAACAGCCAAATTCAAAGGCAATAAACCTAAAAAAAGTATGACTAGCGGTACTGTTACTTTCTACTATAACGGAACATTAAAGAAAGTTGGATCTCAAGGCACAGCAGATGTTTGGGAATGCTCAGCAGATGTATGCGTAATCTATCCTAAAAACTATAACGGCAAAAAACTGATTATAAAATCAAAAACCAAAAAAGTACAGATTCAGTATTTGAAATAGCAACCAAGCGATATGTTGTGTTGTGAATTGCCTTCAAATTATTGTATCTTTGACATAACAGACCACAAGTACTTACAGCGTATCTTTATACCTTTTGTTGTGAATTGCTTTCGAATT
>JAFYMJ010000026.1 GCA_017556665.1 Bacteroidales bacterium | reverse complement strand
CCTTCAGATTCCACCTCACGATGGACACCCTTGCCCTTGGCTATATGCTTCCCGTCATTAGGGCGCATTTGGGACTTTCACCCATTAGAACATGCCCATGCTGGGCGTACAATGAAAAGAAACCGACCACAGGTCGGTTTCTTATTCATTATTGTATGTAATGCAAATCTGCTATATTAGAATTTTTGCATTAGCATCTCAATCATCTTAATTGCTGCATAAGCTACTGGAGTACCAGGGCCAAAGATTGCCGCTGCACCTGCTTTGTAAAGAGCATCATAATCTTGAGCAGGGATAACACCACCTGCAACAACAATAATATCCTCTCTACCAAGTTTCTTAAGCTCATTTACAATTTGAGGAACAAGAGTCTTGTGACCTGCTGCCAATGATGATACACCTACAATGTGAACATCATTCTCTACAGCTTGTTTAGCAGCCTCCTCTGGAGTTTGGAACAATGGACCCATATCAACATCAAATCCACAGTCTGCATAACCAGTTGCAACAACTTTAGCACCACGGTCGTGACCGTCCTGACCAAGTTTAGCAATCATGATTCTTGGTTGGCGACCCTCTTTCTTAGCAAACTCTGCTACTAGCTCTTTTGCTTTCTCAAAGTCTTGATCAGCTTTAACCTCTGATGAGTAAACACCTGTATTCATACGGATAACTGCTTTATAACGTCCAACTACAACCTCGCAAGCATCTGAGATCTCACCCAAAGTTGCTCTAGCTTTAGCTGCCTCAACAGCAAGCTCAAGAAGATTGCCTGAATTGTTTTTAACTGCCTCAGTGATAGCTGCCAAGCACTCTTGTACTTTTGCATTGTCACGGTTAGCTCTAAGCTCTTTAAGTCTTGCAATTTGTTGCTCTCTAACTTTAGTGTTGTCAATGTCAAGAATCTCAATTGGATCCTCTTTCTCTAGACGATATTTGTTGATACCAACAATTGTCTCGCTACCAGAGTCAATTCTAGCTTGTTTACGAGCAGCAGCCTCCTCAATTCTTAATTTAGGAATACCTGTCTCAATAGCTTTAGCCATACCACCAAGAGACTCAACCTCTTGAATATGAGCCCATGCTTTGTCAGCCAACTCTTTAGTTAGGCTCTCAACATAGTATGAACCTGCCCATGGGTCAATAGATTTACATACGCTGGTCTCTTCTTGAATATAGATTTGAGTGTTACGTGCAATACGTGCAGAGAAATCTGTAGGTAGAGCAATAGCCTCATCAAGAGCGTTTGTATGTAGTGATTGTGTATGACCTAAAGCAGCACCCATAGCCTCAATACAAGTTCTTGCAACGTTGTTGAATGGATCTTGCTCTGTTAGTGACCAACCTGAAGTTTGACAGTGAGTTCTTAATGATAATGATTTAGGGTTTTTAGGGTTAAATTGGTTTACTAATTTAGCCCAGATCATTCTAGCTGCACGCATTTTGGCAATCTCCATAAAGTTGTTCATACCAATAGCCCAGAAGAATGAAAGTCTAGGTGCAAAAGCATCTACAGAGATACCGGCTTTAACACCAGTTCTTAGATACTCAAGACCGTCTGCCAAAGTATAAGCCATCTCAATGTCATTAGTTGCACCAGCCTCTTGCATATGGTAACCAGAAATTGAGATAGAGTTGAACTTAGGCATATATTTAGAAGTGTAAGCAAATATATCGCCAATAATTCTCATTGAGAACTCTGGTGGGTAGATATAAGTGTTACGAACCATGAACTCTTTAAGGATATCGTTTTGGATAGTACCAGCCATCTCCTCCAATTTTGCACCTTGCTCCAAACCTGCAACAATGTAGAATGCCATAACTGGAAGAACAGCACCGTTCATAGTCATAGAAACAGACATTTTGTTTAGAGGAATCTGATCAAACAAAATCTTCATATCCTCTACTGAACAGATACTAACACCTGCTTTACCAACATCACCAACTACTCTTGGGTGATCTGCATCGTAGCCACGGTGTGTAGCCAAGTCAAAAGCAACAGACAAACCTTTTTGACCTGCTGCCAAGTTTCTTCTATAGAATGCATTAGACTCCTCTGCTGTAGAGAAACCTGCATATTGTCTTACAGTCCAAGGTTTTTGAACATACATTGTGCTGTAAGGACCTCTTAAGAATGGAGCAACACCAGCCGCATAGTTAAGGTGCTCCATACCTTCCAAATCAGAAGCTGTGTAGTTAGTTTTAACTGCAATCTTCTCTGGTGTAAGCCACTCGTTGTTCTCAATAGCACCACAAGCAGCACCACCATTATATTTTAAATCTGAAAATTTCGGACGCATATTGTTATTTCCTTTAATAGTTATTACTGCTTATTTAATACCCAATTTAGCTTGATATCCTTTAAGAGTCTCAAGAACGTTGCTCTTGACACTAATAAAGTTCTCTACACCTTTAGCCATTAACTCATCTTTACAAGCAGGATCACCTGCAACAACCACAATAGCTTTATCGCCAACTAGCTCAGCAATTTGTGGAACACCCTCTGCATACTCCTCATCAGATGAGCAAGCAACAATAATATCTGCTTTAGCAGCCAAAGCAGCCTCAACACCTTCTGCTACAGAAGAGAATCTGTTGTTGTCAACTACTTTAAAACCTGCAACAGCAAAGAAGTTGCATGCAAATTGAGCTCTTGCTCTGCACATTGCCAAGTTGCCATAAGTTACCATGTATGCAACTGGTTTCTTATCGCTCTTATCAGTAGCAAAACGTAAAGCCTCAAATGGTTGTGCACCTCTGTACTTCTCTAGTGGAGCACCAATCATAGCACCTGATACCTCAGGAGCAGGTTTTCTTGTAACAACCTCTAAAGTAACGTCTTTATCTATAACCTCTGTAAAGTTAGGATATTGGTTAGAACCTAAGATAATCTCTCTTCTGGTCTCAATTTTCTTATCTCTTGCTACAGAAGTCTCTTTAATTGCATTTTGGATGTAACCAGCTTTGAAAGCCTCTACATAACCACCCATGTTCTCAACATCCTGGAACAATTTCCATGAAGTCTCAGAAATTGATTGAGTCAAGTTCTCAATAAAGTATGAACCAGCAGCTGGGTCAATAACTTTATCAAAATGAGCCTCCTCTTTTAGGATTGACTGTACATTTCTTGCAATACGGTTGCTGAACTCATTAGGTTTTCTGAACGCATAGTCAAATGGAAGAACCTCCAAAGAATCAACACCTGCAATTGTAGCACTCATAGCCTCAGTTGTACCTCTTAGCATATTTACGTAAGGGTCGTACACTGTAAGGTTCCAAGTGCTTGTAACAGCATGGATTTTCATCTTTTGGCAGCACTCTCTCTCTGAGCCATATGCTTTAACAACATTAGCCCACAACATTCTTGCTGCACGGAATTTTGCAATCTCCATAAAGTAAGTAGAACCTACAGAGAATGTGAATTTAATGCGTCTTGCAGCATCGTCTGCGCTAAGGCCCAACTCCATAAGTTTGTTAATGTACTCGCTACCCATAGCAAGACCAAAACCTAACTCTTGAGAGATGTTTGAACCAGCATCATTGAATGCATAAGCCTCAACACCAATAACTCTTACTCTTGGATAATCTTTAGCAGCCTCAATAACCTCTTTAAGTTTATCCATAGATTTATCTGAACAGAAAGCACCAGTTTGGTTTAGAGCTCTTAGCGGATCATAATCGAATGAAGCTTTCAAGTTCTCTGCAGTAGCACCTTTAGCTTTGGCAACTGTCAAGAATGAAGTTATAGTCTCAACTGCAGCACAACAGCAACCTGTAAAGTTAACCTCAACTGCAGTTACATCTATATCTTTTAGTAAAGTCTCCATTTCTGCTACACTAATAGCTTTTTTGCCATCTATACAGAAACCAACAGATGTAACACCTTTTTTAAGACCATCTACAGCTTGAGCATTAGCCTCTGCATAGCCACACTCACAAGCACAATAATCCTGACGGATTAACCAATCGTTATTGTTTTTAGTACCTCTTACAAATGGAAAACATCCAGCCTCTACGCCCAAATGTTTGATTCCATCTAAATTCTCGGCACGGTAATAAGGGCGAACAGAGAATCCCTCTTGGGTTTTCCATACGAGTTTTTTCTCATAATCGGCACCTTTCAAATCTTTGATTATCACCTCTTCCCATTGCTCAGTGGAAACAGGTGGAAACTCAGCAAATAATTTTTCTGCCATATATGTATAATTTATTTTGTGAATGGATTAAATTTTCTTACAAATAGCAAACAAAGTTAGCAAAAATCCTAATATATACTAATATTTCAGCCACTTAAATAAGTCTTTCCAACCAGGTTTCTTTCCATACATTAAAATACCCACTCTGTAAATCTTTGCAGAAAGGTATGTCATGCCAACAAATGTTGCAAACAATAATCCTATTGACAAGGCAAGCTCCCATGCAGGAACACCATATGCAATTCTGGCCATCATTACCATTGGCGATGTAAAAGGGATAATTGAACCCCAGAACGATATTGCACTGTCGGGATATTGGAAAGTATGCAACATTATAAACAGTCCAATAATAAGAGGCATTGTTACCGGCATACTCAACTGTTGGGTATCGGCCTCATTGTCAACTGCAGCTCCTATTGCCGCAAACATGCTGGAATACAATAGATAACCCAAAATGAAATAAACTATAAAAGCACCAATTATTCCAAAATAGTTTACCCCTTTGAGTGCCTCAAGATACCCACCAAACTCATTGTCAGCACTTACCTGTGGCACTTGCGAAACATCCAGACCAGACATTTGCATTTGTTGAGCCCCAGCCTCTGCCATTACCTGTGGTCCCATCATACTGCTCACAACAGAAACAGCCGCAACAGTTATCACTATCCAGATAAGGAATTGCACAAGTGCTACAGAGGCCACTCCAATAATCTTGCCCATAAGAATCTGGAAAGGCTTCACCGATGAAACAAGAACCTCTATAATTCTTGTTGTCTTCTCTTCAATCACACTTCTCATTACCATATTTCCAAACAGAAGGACAAACATGTATATCATAAAGCTGGCTATATATCCTATAATCATATATATCTCAACTTTAGATACAGATTCCTCTCCCTGAGACAGTTTATAGCTGTTTACCTTAACCCCCGAATAAAGGTCATCTATAATATCCTTAAGATTTGGAATATTGTACATATCAAGTTTTTTCTGCTCCACCGCCTTCTCTGCAAATCTCTCAATCTTGCTCATCACATCAATGTTCACCTGCTTGTCGGCGAAGATGGATACACTAAGGTTATTGTTTGAATCAAGTTGCGAAACATGTGCAACAGCATACACTCCAAGCGACTCAAACTCATTTTTGAGCTCATCTATACTCTTGTCTGTAACGTGCTCAAAAATTACCTCTTTGTTACTTTCCATATAAGGGACAACTATTCCACTGTCGTCTACCACTGCAACTTTAAGTCCTTCTTCTCCCGATGACATAGTTGCTATAAGTCCCGGAACAATCATACATGCTGCAAAAAACAAAGGGACAAGCACTGTTGTAAGTATAAATGATTTTTTCTTTACCCTTACAGAAAACTCCCTTGCAATTATTACCGATATCTTACTTTTTCCCATAACCTGCCTATTAACTGTTACTTACCAATTTAATAAATATATCATTCATTCTAGGTATAAGCTCCTGATATGAAACAATATCCATATACTTGACCAACTCAGACAACACCTCTGCATTGGCAGCTCCTCCAAGGATTTCCAACACAGCCCGTCTGTTTTTCTTATACTCCTGATCGCTTACAACCTTTACAGGTGCATTGCCAACATTCAGACTCTCTGCCCCCCTGTATATAACCTCTATCTGATTGTTGCCATATTTTCTCCTTATCTCATCCACATTGCCGCTAAGGATCAGATTGGATTTGTTTATAAGGGCAATATTGTCACACAACTCCTCTACCGACTCCATATTATGCGTAGAGAGAATTATTGTAGTTCCCTCCTCTTTCATCCTTAAGATCTCTGATCTTATAAGGTTTACATTTACAGGATCGAATCCAGAAAAAGGCTCGTCAAGAATAAGAAGTTCCGGCTTGTGGATTACAGTTGTAATAAATTGGATCTTTTGTGCCATACCTTTAGAGAGTTCCTCAACTTTCTTATCCCACCACCCCTGAATATTGAACTTTACAAACCACTGCTTTAGTTCTCTGGTTGCCTGAGCTGTACTCATTCCTTTTAGTTTAGCCAGATATATAGCCTGTTCACCAACCTTCATTTTTTTATACAATCCCCTCTCCTCCGGAAGGTATCCAATATTTTCCACTGTTTGTGGTGTTACCCGTTTCCCATTAAAGAACACCTCTCCTTTATCTGGAATGGTTATTTGATTGATTATTCTTATAAGCGTTGTCTTTCCAGCTCCATTTGGACCCAACAGCCCAAAAATCTCCCCTTTTGGGACATCTATACTCACATTGTTAAGTGCCGTAAAGTCCCCAAATTTTTTGGTTACATTAGAACAGGTAATTATTTCCATCTCTTAAAACATTTTTATAAATCACAATTTGTAAATCTTTGCTAAATTAAGAAAAATTAAACATTCCACCCACCCTTATTTTATATATTTTTCCAATCTCTTTACCACCTCTGCAGAAAGGACTTTTTCTTTTTCCATAATATCAAGCACTTCCTTCCCCGATAACCCTCTAAGTTCCTGATTCCTACTAAGAAACAGCATTACTCCCCTTGCTGCATATGCACCGATGTATGGATGTTTCTTTAGAAAGGTATCATCAATCTCCCAAAACGAGAACCTTATTATGCCATTCTCATTTATGCATACCCTGTTTTCTATTGACTGGAATTTTTCCTGGGTAAAACCATCTATCTCCTTAAGCTGATGGATTGAGACAAAACTTCCCCCTAACCGTTCACGGTATCTGAGAATCTTTGTGGCATAGTATGGGCCTATCCCATACAGACCAACCAGAGAGGTGCTGTCTGCCTTGTTAAGATCAATCATCTCTGGTTGCCTGTACTCTTGTTGGATTTTTGTGCCATATACAGAATCTTTTGTAACGTTTTTTTTCTCTTTAATATAGGGTTTCCTGACTCCTGCCCTCTTTTCATCCAAACTATTTTTCCTGGTTGTTTTTGTTGCCGGAAGTTTGTCGGGAAGAAGAATATAACTGCTCAAAAGGGTGTATTTTAGGGAATCTACAACATACATTTTTGCAAAATCTTTCTTTACCCTAAAAACTCCACCCTTATTCCTGTAATTGAGAATGGATTGAGCCTGCTTTTGGGTAAATCCAAGCATTTGCAGAGAATCCAATGTAACTGTATTTGGATTAAAGCTGAACATCTCCAAAGTAGGCTTGTATGGCTCAGCCACCTTGGGCTTTTGTGTACTCTTGCTTACAATCAGCTGTACTGTCTGAAACAAAATAAGCAAAGCAATAAGGGCCATAACCCCTAATGCCTTGCTGTTATTTATCTGTTTTTTCTCTTCTGAATATTTACTCCCAGTTTGAGTCCTGTAATTTTTCTCCCCTTTCATATCCTGCTCCACTAATTATCAAAACTATTTCACCCTTAGGTTCATTCTTTGTATACCACTCCACCAACTCTTTGGCTGTACCCCTTTTACACTCCTGATGCATTTTTGATATTTCTCTGCACACAGCCACATATCTCTCCTCTCCCATAAACTCCACTATTTGCGAAAGGGTCTTTACCAGTCTGTATGGAGATTCGTAAACAATTGTTGTCATCTGGTGCTGTGCCATCTCCTTGAATTTTGTCTGTCTCCCCTTCTTTACAGGGAGAAATCCCTCAAAACAAAATCTGTCACAAGGAAATCCTGAATTTACAAGAGCTGGGACAAATGCTGTGGCACCAGGCAGCGTTTCAACTTCAACCCCATTCTCTATACAGGTTCTGGCCAACAAAAATCCCGGATCAGAAATACCAGGAGTTCCTGCATCGCTTATAAGTGCAATATTTTTCCCTTGCAGAATCTTGTCACATACACTTTGGGCAGTCTTATGTTCATTAAATTTATGGTGAGACTCCATATGCGTTGGAATCTCATATTTTTTAAGCAATACACTGCTGGTTCTTGTATCCTCTGCCAGAATTAAATCCACCTCTTTCAAAACCCTTATAGCTCTTAGGGTTATATCCTCAAGGTTACCTATTGGCGTTGGTACCAAATACAATTTTGCCATATTAAATTCTCCCCCTTGAATGTTATTTCTTATATTTGCCAAAAGCAAAAGATAAGTTTTCACAAAAATACTAAAAATGTTCTTAGAAAGCGCAAAACAAAACGGTTGGATAGAGGTAATTTGCGGATCTATGTTTTCTGGAAAAACAGAAGAGCTTATCCGCAGATTGAAAAGGGCAAAATTTGCCAATCAGAAAGTAGAGATTTTTAAACCGGCAATAGATATAAGGTATTCAGAAGAAGAGGTTGTCTCTCACGATTCTAATGCAATCCAGTCTACACCAGTGGAGTCTGCAAGCAGTATTTTACTGCTTACCAGTGATGTGGATGTTGTTGGAATAGATGAGGTACAATTCTTTGATGACAGCATTGTGGATGTATGCCAGGAGCTTGCCAACAGAGGTGTAAGAGTTATATGTGCTGGCCTTGACATGGACTATCTGGGAAAACCTTTTGGTCCTATGCCTACACTAATGGCAATAGCAGAATATGTTACAAAAGTTCACGCAATATGCGTAAGATGCGGTAATCTGGCCCAGCACTCCCACAGACTTGCAGCCAGCGACAAACTGGTTATGCTTGGCGAAAAAGACACATACGAACCAATATGCAGACACTGCTTTAACAAAGCAATGCAAAACAAATAAAAAAACAGGGATGCATCAAATGATCATCCCTGTTTTAATTTAGCAATCTGCTACCTATTAATACTCCTCCTCATCAAAAAAGAAATCTTCTTTGCTTGGATAGTCTGGCCAAATCTCCTCTATGCTATCATATACCTCACCATCATCCTCAAGGTCATTCAAATTCTCAATAACCTCTAATGGTGCACCTGAACGGGTTGCATAATCAATCAACTCATCTTTGGTTGCTGGCCATGGTGCATCCTCTAGCTTAGAAGCAAGTTCTAGTGTCCAATACATATTGCAATATTTTAAAATTTAAGCACTTAACCATTACTTGTTTCAGTAACGGGGCGCAAATATAGTAAAATTTTCTTTATGGCAACCAAAACTCTTCTTTTTCTGAATTTTTAACACACAAATAGCGTGCAAGAGTAAATAGATAATCACTCAACCTATTAAGATACCTAACTCCAATTTCCACAGAATCTGTTACTTGCGTATTATTCTCACCACCGGTACCTATTGCAAGAGCGTGTCTTTCGCATCTTCTGCAGACAGTTCTTGCCACATGACACTCAGATGAAACCCTAGGAGCTCCAGGAATTACAAAAGCCTTAAGTGGAGGGAGCTGAGCCGTAAGATTATCTATACCGTTCTCCAAAAAGTCTATATCCCCTTCGGTTACATTTTTTAATGCTTTTGCAGACCCGTCACTTGCAAAATGGGCAGAAATCAACATCAAGTCTTCCTGAATCTTTTTAAGATCTTTTACCACATCATCAAAAGTTGTATCGCTTATTACAACTCCAATATATGATATCAATTCATCAACATCGCCATAAGCCTCAACTCTTGGATGGTTCTTGGGAACTCTTTTGCCTCCCACCAATGATGTTGTCCCTTTATCTCCTGTTTTTGTATAAATTTTCATAACAATTGTATTATTTAATTTCTCTGTTATTCATTCAAAGTATCACTCTCTATCTTTCCATCCCTCAATCTTATAACCCTATGTGCATATTTGGCAATATCCTCCTCATGGGTAACCAGAATTACAGTATTCCCATTTTTGT
>JAFYMJ010000262.1 GCA_017556665.1 Bacteroidales bacterium | reverse complement strand
TGTTCAATGTTGAGAACTGGCGTGTAGAGCAGAAAACAGACTATGAGAAATTGAATCTTGAGATCACTACAGACGGTTCAATTCATCCAAAAGATGCATTGAAAGAGGCTGCCAAGATCCTTATTCACCACTTCATGCTGTTCTCTGACGAGAAGATCAGCTTGGAGGCAGCTCCAGAGGTAGTAAGCAACGAGCTTGACGAGGAGTCATTGCGTATGCGTCACCTTCTTCTAACAAAATTGTCAGATATGGAGCTTTCGGTAAGAGCATTGAACTGCTTGAAGGCTGCTGAGATTGAAACTTTCGCAGACTTGGTTTCACACCAGAGAGCTGAGCTTATGAAGTTCAGAAACTTTGGTAAGAAATCTCTAACCGAAATTGATATGTTGATTGATAGACTTAAATTATCATTCGGCATGGACGTTACCAAGTATAATATTGAAAAAAAGTAATATAAAATGAGACACAATAAGGCAATCAACCATTTGGGTAGAAAAAGTGGCCATCGTAAAGCTATGCTTGCAAATATGGCATCGTCTCTATTGCTACACAAACGCATTGAGACTACTGTTGCTAAAGCTAAAGCTTTGCGTATGTACGTTGAGCCGCTTATCACCAAGTCTAAAGATGACAGCACTCACTCTAGACGTACAGTATTCAGCTACTTGAAACAGAAAGAGGCTGTTACTGAGCTTTTCAGAGTAATTGCTCCTAAAATTGCAGAGCGTCCAGGTGGATACACCAGAATTCTAAAAACTGGTTTCCGTGTAGGTGATGCTGCAGATATGGCAATTATCGAGTTGGTAGACTTCAACGAGGCAGCTCTAGCTTCTGCTCCTAAAAAAGAGGCTAAAAAAGCTACTACTCGTAGAAGCCGTGCTAAAAAAGCTGCTGAGGCTCCAGCTGCTGAGGAGAAAGCTGAGTAATTTCATCACTCAAATAAATAAGAGAGAGGTACCAATGGTATCTCTCTTTTATATTGTAAGAATACTATATAAAATTTTAACAAAATGAAAGCATATGAGTATATAACCCAAGGAGTCTGTTCCCGACAGATCCATGTAGAAGTAGACGACGAGGGAAGAATTGCAGAGGCATATTTTATTTCAGGATGCCCTGGAAACACTCTGGGAGTATGTTCTTTGGTGAAAGGAATGAAAATTGAGGATGTGATTCCAAGATTGAAAGGAATCACTTGTGGAAACAAAACAACCTCCTGTCCAGACCAGCTTGCCATCATGTTGGAGAAGATTTTGGAGAATGCTTAAAAACTGTAACTATTTTGAGCGTGATTAAAATACAGATAATCAATACTATAATAAAAATGATGCAAAAAATGTTACAAAAAATGCTCAAAAAAGTTTGGAATTGAAGAAATAATATCTACCTTTGCAGCCGCAAAACGGAAGAGATGAGGCGCAGGAAACTTCAAGAAATATGAAAAATGAAAATTTTTCAAAAAAATGAAGAAAAAATTTGGAGATTAAAAAAAAGTCCGTATCTTTGCGGTCCCAAAACGAAAGGGTGGTTATCACCTGAAAGTTGATAGGGAAAAAGTTCATTGAAAATATTGAAAAGACAAGCAGTATAATAAATATTCACATTTATTATAAGAGCGTAAATTCCTTTATTAATAAATAATTGGAACAATAGAGCAGG
>JAFYMJ010000261.1 GCA_017556665.1 Bacteroidales bacterium | reverse complement strand
TGTTGAGGTTCTAAAAGAGGCTCCAAAGAAATAGTATTGGACTCTATTACATTACATATTTAAGGGGGTAAGTTTGTTACCCCCTTTTTTATTTGTAAATTTGCTGTAATTAGCGAGTGGACCAATGAGGTTAATCAAGTATATAGTAATTCTGTTTGCTGCAGTTGCATGTAGTAACGGTGCCATCTCTCCAGAGATTGAGCAGGCTGTTTACCATTTTTATATGGGACAGTCTTATTTTGCTCAAAATAAAGGTTACCAGGCAATGGAAGAATTCCTGGAGGCTGAGAGATTGAGTGATGATTCGGATAAAAATGTTCTTAAAGGGCAGATATGTTGGTATAAGGGAATGTTGTATTCCAATAAGATGGATTATTCAAATGCATTGGAAATGTTCTCAAAATCTGTTGAGTATTATAAACTTACCAATGTTAAGGAGCCACTTATGTATGCATATGAACAATTGGCTAAAGTGTATGCAATGAATGGAAACAGCGGGCAGGCAATAGAGTATTACAAAAAAGCATCCCAGTTGGCCATTGAATTAAGGAATAAGTTAATATTCAGTCCACACGACAGTCTGGTCAGTTATAAGGTTGATGTGTTCAATAATTCGTTAATGAACTATTCAAGTGCCACTGCTGCACAATATCTTTCTATGGAGGGAGGGGCAGATATGGCACTCAAACAGCTGGATAGTACATACAACAAACACAATGACAGTTTGGTAAATCCAGCAGACTATCCCCTTCTTGCAAAAATATATCTAAAGAAAGGCGATGTTAAAAAGGCCAGAAACTGTGTTGAGAGTTATATAGAAGCCAAAGCAGAAACTGTAAATGAACTTATTGATTTCTATGCTGTAAAAGCAGGAGCAGAGGAGGCTGCAGGGGAGTATAAGAAAGCAACTGAGTCTTATAAGAAATATTTGCAGCTTAAGGACTCCTTGAATATGATTTATAAAAGTGAATCTGTACGGGAGGCGGAGCAACAATTCTGGCAAAGACAACTGGAGGATGAGAATGCATCTATAAAGCAGAGAAGTAAATATCTGCTGATTATTTATCTGCTTATAGCTGCAATATTCTGTGTGTTTGGCTGGAATGCAATTGCAGCCTTCAGAAGAAAAATTGAGGACAAGAACGCGTTATTGGATGAGTATGCAGCTACAATAGACAGCCTTGGAGTAAAAGTGAGCAGTGCAGAGGAGAGCAGAGACAATTTATTGAGCCAGCTTGATACCCATATAGAAAAAGAGAAGCAATTAAAGGAATTGCTGGAGAACAGATTTGCAGAGGTAAGGGAACTTATAAGTACCTATTATGAGTTTGGCAACTCAAAAAAACTGCAAAAAAAGGTAGATGAGCTTTTAAAGTTGCAGCTTAGTGGAGATAATTTTGCAACTATTGAACAAGTTGTAAATGCAAAGAACAATAATGTGATAAAGAAAGTGCGAGAGATGTATCCTGCCATAAAGGAAGATAACTTAAAATTGCTCAACCTTATTTATGCAGGTTTTTCTGCACAAGAGATAAGTGTGATCCTTAACGATACGCCCAAAAATATCTATGTAAGAAAAAGTAGGCTAAAAAAATATCTTCAGGAATTTTTTGAAAAGGATCCTTCTATAATTTTCAATTAAAAATGCCCCTTTTTTGCACTTATTTTTCCCTTGCAAGATTTTTGCAAGAATTCTAATTTGTAAATATAAGATTATCAAATACTTGTAAAAGGGTGTTGCAATATTTTTAAGCCCCAAAAATTAGGTGATATAGGATAATCTGCATACCTTTGCAACACTGAAAGAAGGTAATTAAACAAGTATTAAATAGTAGAATAGCAGCCCGCTTTGGAAAGGAGTACCAGAGCGGGTTGTTATTTTTTTGGAATTTAGCTAAAAGTTTATATCTTTGCAGCCCCAAAAGTTGTGTGATTCAACCAACTTGGGAATAAGTAATACAATTTATTAATTTAATTTTAACTGATATGTTAAAACAATACGAGACCGTTTTCATTGCAACTCCCGTTTTATCTGATGTTCAGATGAAGGAAGCGGTAGCCAAATACGTAGAGCTTATTAAAGCTAACGGTGGTG
>JAFYMJ010000260.1 GCA_017556665.1 Bacteroidales bacterium | reverse complement strand
CCTTTAGCATTTCTGGGGTTGGCTTTCTGGTCTTGCCGTACAATGAATAGACTGGAAGTCCTGTTTTTGGATCTACAGCATCACTAACTTTATCACCTGCATGAATATCTCCTCTAACACCATGCTCAGGTCCATATAATGCAACAAGTTCTACACCTGGAGCATTTGCAAGAATATCTACTGTAGAAACAAGGTTATTGTCCACACCACTAGGATTGGTTACCAATCCTATTCTTTTACCTTGCAATTGGGCAAAACCATTAGATTTTAAAACCTCTATACCTGGTTTTACCATATCCTGTTTCTCTGCACAACCTTGTGCAGAAGAGCAAGATTGCGCTGTAAAAAGCGCAACCATTGCTATTACTATAATAGAATAAAGTTTATTCATCTGCTTTAGAGTTTACTATTTTGTACCATATGTAGGATCAACTTTTCTGTATGCAAAAATTGCAACAGCTACTGTAGCAATGCAACATACCATTACCATCCAGAAGAAATTGACATAACCTAAAGCCTCTTGAATATATCCTGCGAACATACCAGGAATTAGCATACTCAAAGCCATGAATGCTGTACATATTGAATAGTGAGAAGTTTTTAGTTCTCCCTCTGCAAAATACATCATATAAAGCATATATGCTGTAAATCCAAAGCCGTATCCAAATTGCTCAATTGCAATAGCTGTAGAGATTGCTATTAAGTTTTCTGGTAACCAGATTGCAAGGTATACAAAGGTAATACATGGAAGTGTCATAGCTAATGTCATAAGCCATAACGCTTTTTTAAGACCTACTCTTGATGCATATATACCACCCAAGATTCCTCCAATAGTTAAGAATATTACACCAATTGTTCCATATGCAATACCTACTGCCTGGGTAGACATTCCTAAACCACCTACCTCTTTTGATGCTACCAAGAAAGGCATACACATCTTAATTAAGAATGCCTCCGGCAAACGGTACAATAACATAAACACAATTGCAAGTACTACTCCTGACTTTGCAAAATAAGAAACGAATGTTCTACCAAACTCCCTTACAATGGCTCCCGCTGTAGGTTTCTCATCTCCAAGTGATGACTTGTCTTCACTTGGTTTAGGTAAAATAAATGTATGGTATAAAGTTACCAATGAGAACATAACAGCTGTTACAAGCAATGTAATGGTCCAAGATAAAGGAATATTATTGTATTTTGTCTCCACAAAACCAGCTAGGGCAACCAGCACACCTTGACCAAAGATTGATGCCAATCTGTAGAATGTACTTCTGATTCCCACAAATTCTGCCTGCTTATTTTGAGTTAAGGCCAACATATAGTAACCATCTGCTGCAATATCATGTGTTGCAGATGCAAATGCTGTAAGAGTAAACAGAATAAGTGTTATTGTAAACAAACTGATTGGAGTCTGGCCAGAAGCAACCAATTCTGCATCTGGATATGGAAGTGTTGCAGTAAGGGCAATGAATGACAATGCCATAATTATCTGCATAGTAACAGTCCACCATCTTTTAGTCTTAAAGATATCTACAAATGGACTCCAGAATGGTTTAATAGCCCATGGCAAATACAATAAACTTGTAAATAGAGCCATTTGACCATTAGGAACGCCCATTTTTGCAAACATCATAACTGATATGTTGTTTACAATAAAATATGGAATACCTTGCGCAAAGTATAGGGTTGGAACCCATAGCCAAGGAGATTTTGTTGTTTGATTCATATTTTTTTGATTTAAGTTTTTAATAACGGTTTTCTATTGAAGCACCTACAAAATAGTGCAACAAAATCTCTTTGTACTTATAACCTTGCTCACCCATTACAGCAGCTCCAATCTGGCATAAACCTACACCATGTCCCCATCCTGCTCCATATAGTATAAATTTACCATCAGTTTTTTCTACTACAAATGCAGAACTGTAAAGATGGGATGTAGATAAAGTTCTTCTAATCTCCAACTCTTTACCAATTGTCATGGTTTTCTTTGTTCCAACAATTTTAAGTTTTACCAATCTTCCACTGGTTCCTCTCTCTACTGGAATAAGATCAATAATTTCGCCGTAATCAACACCACTACGTTTGTAAACAAGTTCGCTCAACTCTTTTACAGTATATTCTTCTTTCCAACGATAGAAGTTTACAGTTTCCTGATCATAGTTGTTAAGAACTTGGCTCAAGATATTTTTGTCTGTGGTATTACAGAATGCCTCAGGATTCTCCATAATCCATTTGTGAGCATTCTCCTCTATTGTTAAATCTGGCAAATCCTGTGTGTTTTTACCATCTCTAAGTTTTACAAGGTATGAGTATTTTACTGGCTCCCAACAATATTGGAACTCTTCAACTGCACCTCCGCAACATTTAGAGAAACGTGCATCGCAAATCTTGCTTCCATCCATTAACAACTCACCCCATGTTGCCTCAATAGCCTCTCTAACCTTTAGGGTAGATGCTCTTGTAAGACCTTGGTAACGTTGACAATGGTCATCTGCACAAACATCAAAATTGGTATGATCCTCTCTATCGTACCATTTTACTAACTCATCCTCTGTTTGTGTACATGCACTATACTCCGAGTTACTTGCCACAATCTCTTTATTTTTCTCAATTTGTGCAAGTAGCCAGCTTCTTGAAATTACAGCATGTGCCTTTAACAACTCTGGGCTCGCAGTTGCACTCATCTCACTTGAGATTACACTTGTAAGGTAATCTTCTACTCCAATAACGTTAACTGCTGTAAGTTTGCCGTGCTCAACAATAATTTTTAGAGCAGAACCAAATTTCTGGTCCTCTTTTCTCTCCCAATGGAAGTTTACCCCAATTGTAACACCTCTTAACCAGAATGTACCTATTCCTTTAGGGGTAAATACCAATTCTGTGTACTCTTTACCGTCCCAAAGAACTTTACCGTTGCTCTCAACTGCTGTTTGAGGTCCCTTAACCTCAAATGTTTCAGAGTTGTCGGGACAAGTAAAATTATATGCATTATTAAGTTCAAAAGAAATCTCTTTCTCACTCATAATACCTACACTAACCATTGGTTGCTCTCTAAGTGCATTCTTAACAAGGCCAAAGAACTCATTGCTAATTTGAATCTCATCAGCTATCTCTACAAGTTCTTTCTCTGTTACCTTATTAAAATCTTTCTCTAAAGGAGTAATGAATACACCACCCATATCAACAGATGCAGGGCTTAACAAAATGTTTGCATCTCCCTCTGCAAAGTAATGTGATGGTCTATGTTTCTCTCTTAGGAAAATTACAGAAATATATTTTGTCTGGTTATTCTCTTTTACAACCCAAGCAAGAAGGTTAAGCATTGGCTCCCACTCACCCTCTTTAACCTCAAGACAATTGTAAATCTTTCTGAATTGTGCAACCGCAGCAAGTTTATCTGTAGCCTCAATTGTAAGAATTCCTCTCATATAATTCTCTACAGCATACACTTTGGCTCCCTCTGTTGCACACAATAATTTTTTCTCTAATGCATTATAATTG
>JAFYMJ010000259.1 GCA_017556665.1 Bacteroidales bacterium | reverse complement strand
GGGTTGGTCATCAAAGATAATCTTACCCATCATAACACCATTTTCTCTAAGGTGTTTGGTAAGGTGACGTGTATCTATACCTGTTATTGCAGGAACTTTCTCTCTTTTTAGCCAGTCAGCCAAACTCTCTACTGCATTCCAGTGGCTATATTCATTGCTGTAGTTGCATACTACAATTGCACTTGCATGAATATGGTCACTTTGCATAAATGTAGAAAGTGAATTCTCATCATTTTTAATAGGAGGAACGCCGTAGTTTCCTACAAGAGGGTAGGTGAATGTTATAATCTGACCTTTGAAAGCAGGGTCTGTAAGACTTTCTGGATAACCGGTCATTGCTGTATTAAAAACAACTTCGCCGGCTACGGGGTTTTCGTAACCAAAGGACTCACCTCTGAACTGGGTCCCATCGCTTAGAACCAAGGTAACTTTTTTCATCTAAATAATATTTTTCTTTTGGCTTGTTTGTAAAAAGGAAAAAACAGGGCTATATGTGCTAAAAATAAGGACTGTATTTTTAGAATAGTTGCACACATATAACGTAATATTTTGGAATCTGTTCTAAAGTACAAAGATAAATATTATGCATAAAATATTAAAAAAAAAGTGGCCCTGTAAGACCACTTTTTTTGATATTTTTCAATTATAAAGAATCAATATTTGTTTGGTTGTATATGTTCTTTCCTTCACTGGTGTACATATAATCAATTCTTTTGGCGTAGAATTTTTCCACTTTTCCTCTAACAACCTTCATTGTACTGTTAATCATCTGGTTTTGCTCGGTAAAAGGCTCAGGCAATACTGCAAATGTACTAGGAAGCCATCTATGAGGGAACATAGTTTCACATTCACCACCTTTGTTGAATGCATCAAGTTCTTTCTTTATTTCTTCTATGGCAGCTTTTTTACCCTCTGGTGTGTCCAATGAAAGATTCTGCCCCTTAAGTATACCTTTCAGTTTCTCTTTATTTGGAACTACGAGTGCAGTTGTGTATGCATTCTGGTTGTTGTACAATACCACTTGGTCAATACAAGGTGAATGCTCAACAATAGCCTCTTCAATGCCCTCTGGACTATATTTCTCTCCGTCACTTCCAATAAGAAGACTTTTGAATCGTCCCAATACATAAAGGAGATTGTCTTTTCCCATATATCCCAAGTCTCCTGTATACAAGTATCCATCTTTAACAGTTTGGGCTGTAGCCTCCGGATTTCTCCAGTAACCGGCCATAACATTCTCTCCCTTAACTACAATCTCACCTTGCTCTCCAACAGGAAGGGCATTGCCGTCCGCATCACAAATCTTAAGTTCCAAAGGTTTTACCAGAACACCACTGGATCCAAATCTGTGATATTTTGGACCGTTTGAAGATAGGACAGGGGTAGCCTCGCTAAGACCGTAACCCTGGAACATAGGAATTCCAATTGCACAATAGAATTTCTGCAAATCTTTATCAAGAAGGGCTCCACCTCCAATAAAGAATTTTAATCTGCCACCAAAGTTTGCTCTAACTTTAGAGAATAGGATTTTGTCAAACAAAGCAACAAGAGGTTTAAGGAAAATTCTTAATCCTTTGCTCTCTGCATTTCCATTGCCGTAATATTTTTGTGCAACATCCAGTGCAAAGTTGAACAGTTTTACTGTTTTTTCACCTTTAGCCTTAATACCTTGCTCAATATTTTTCTTGAATGTTTTGGCAAGTGCAGGTACACTTAATATAAAGTCAGGTTTAACCTCTCTAATATTCAATGGAATGTTCTTAAGTGTTTCAAGAGGAGTTCTTCCAACCTGAACTGTAGCAGCAGTGGCTCCTTTAGACATCATAATGTAGAAACCTACAACATGGGCAAAGCAGTGATCCAGAGGAAGTATAATAAGTGTTCTCCAAGTTTGGTCAATATCTACCAAAGTAAGGGCCTGCTCAACATTGGATGTATAGTTTCTGTGAGTAAGAATAACCCCTTTTGGATCTGCTGTGGTTCCCGATGTATATGTTATTGTTGCATAATCATCATTTTGCAGTGAGTTTGCAACAGAAAGGAACTCTTCCTTAGAATGAGAAGCAAGGAACTCATCACCCATTTTGTAAATATCACCAATGTAACACTCTTTCTCTTTATATTCAGGCATTTGGTCAAAAACAATAACCTTCTTTATAAGAGGAAGTTTGTCTATAATAAGACGGATTTTCTTCAGCTGTTGTCCAGATACCATTATGTATTGTACCTGTGCATGCTCAAGTCTGAACAAAAGATCATTGCTCTCCTCTAGTTTAATTGATAATGGAACATTGGTTGCTCCAGCATAAAACATAGAAAGCTCTCCAATTACCCATAGGTTGCGGCCCTCCGAAAGCAAAGCCATGTTATCACCTTTTTTTACACCCAAAGCCTGAAGTCCGGCACCTAGCCTGTATACCAGTTCCTGAACCTGAGCATATGTTGTTGGCTCAAACTCTTTGCCTGTTTTTTCCAATAGGAAAGTATTGTTGGAGTAATCTTTTACGGATTGCTCAAATAAATCTACTAAAGTTTTTTTCATTCTTTTGTTTCTATTGATGGAGCAAAAATAATAAAAAATTATTCAATGCCTAATTCTTTGATACTATTGTATTTGAATATAAGAGGCATTTTTGTTTTATTGTGCGCAGTGAAATTATACTGCAAAGCCTTAATAGCTGGTACTGCACCTTTTGAAGCACTCCTTATGAACGGTCTGAAAAGGATATCGGCAATAGGATCATACCATCTGTGTAGCCTTATTATCCCTGTATTTACAATTCCAGGATCTACACCGCATACGTTAAAATTGCACTCTCTATGCAGCTTTGTGGTATATTTTGCAAAAAGAAGTTTGGTATTGCTGTAATTTATAAGGTTGTTGAACTCCTTTTTCTGCTTTTCATATTCGTTGCCTTCTGCCTTTACAGGATACTTTCCTTTGCCAATGCTTACTGTGCAAGAGAGAGTATTTATAACAAGCGATGATTCATTAAAGCAATCCATTAAGCCTGATGTGATTCTTATAGGTGCCAGATAATTTACCTGAATGGACCTCTCGTACCCATCTTTTGTAACCTTAAATTCGGGTGCAATCATTCCAGCGTTATTTATAAGAATATCAATCTTGCTCCCCGACAACTCTTTGCACTCCCCAACAAATTCATCTATAGAAGCAAAATCTTCCAGATTAACCTTAACCATCTTTAGCTGCTGAGTGCTTGCTTTAAGTTCTTGCAATTGGACCAGAAACTTGTTCCATTTGTCCAAACTCCTGCATGCAGCCAGTACAACATAACCATTGTTTAGAAGCCAGGCACAAATATGTGTACCTATACCTCCTGTTGCACCAGTAATTACGGCTGTCTTATGTGTATTATTATGCATTTTCTTATTTCTGGTATTTGCTTATTTTTCTTCTGCACCACATTTTAAAACATCCGGGCAGTATAGCAAATATAGGTTTAAACAATAGGTTAATGATACCTGGAATATATTCCAATTTTCCTTTAAGCAATTTGTTGATTGCTCTATGAGTAAGTTTTTCTGGCCTGTATATTACACCAATGTTAATTCCAAGTTGCTGTAAGTTTTTAGGAAGACTGTACAAATCTGTTGCAACAGCACCAGGACAAACTACCATTACCTTAATTCCGTGTTCTTTAAGTTCGTAATGGTATGCTTTTGTAAAAGTTCTAATATAAGATTTTGATGCAGTATATAAAGATATGCCAGGATATGGAGTATGTGCAGAGATTGATGACATATTTAAAATATATCCTCTTTTTCTGTTTTTCATAGGCTCAGCAAACAATTTGCATAGTTTTGTTACTGTAACAATATGCAGATAAAGCATTGTTTCAATAACAGGCATAGGCTTGTCTGCAATATCCCTAAAGAAAAATATACCGGCATTATTTATAAGAACCTCTACCTCTATATTGTTGTTTGTGCAGAAATCATACAACTCATTGGCAGAGTCTCCCTGAGCCAGATCTTTGTATAGTCCAATGGTTTTTACACCCCATTCATTTGCAATATTTTGGGCGGCAATCTCTACCTGCTCTTTCTGATTGCTTACAAGCAATACATTACAACCCCTTTTTGCCAAATCTATGGAGTAGTGCAATCCCATTCCGGAACTGGCACCGGTTACCAAAGCCCATTTCCCTTTAAGTTGCTCTTTCATTACAATCTTTCCAGTTTTTCAATTTCTTTAATAAGATTTGCTGGAATCTCTTCCTTTAAATTACAATGGCAAGCCATCTCTTTAGAGTACATTCGTGCAATACAATAATTTGAGTGCTTGCAATTGCATCTTTGGGCACCCTCCTTAAGCTTGTTTACAAAGGCAGGATCATGTAGAACTGCTCTACCCATTTGAACAAGCTCAAAACCATTGTCAAGTACTTTCTCTATAGATTCCCTTGAAACCAGTCCACCTACATATATTAAAGGAATATTCTTAATTTCTTCCTTAAATTTTAGTGCATCCTCCAAAAAGTAGGCCTCTTTGAAAGGGACAGAAGGAATCATGTATTTGCCAACCATTCTTACACCCCATTTCAGCCACCATTGTGTCATATAGTGTGTCATAGTTTTAATTGGCATACTTCCTCTCATTACATGCATTGGAGCCTTGCTTACAAAACCACCACTCAAAACTATGCCATGCACACCAAGTTTTTCAAGTTCTTTGGCAATTACAATACCCTCTTCTATTCCGTTTCCACCCTTAAAGCCATCACTCATGTTGGTTTTTGCAATAATTGCCATATCATCTTTGGCAGCCTCCATTACTTCATTCATGCACATACGCATAAAGTTCATTCTGTTGTCCAGGCTACCGCCATATTTGTCTTTTCTTCTGTTTGTGTAAGGAGAAAGGAACTGACTGATAAGATATCCATGACCTGCATGCACCTCTACACAATCAAAACCAGATTCCCTTGCAAGTTTTATGGCATTGCCAAACTCCTTGGCCATCTGTATCATCTCGCTCTCCTTTAATCCTCTATGGATTGTAGGTGAGTATAAGTTGAATCCTGTAGATGCAGATACAGGAATACATTTGGTAAAGGCTCTATGGCTCATGTTTCCACAGTGCCCAATCTGAATTGATGCAGCTGCTCCCTCTTTATGGATTGCATCTGTAATTTCTCTAAGTCCAGGTACAATTTCTGGTCGTAGCCATAGCTGGTCCTTGAATGAAAGTCCACTTTGTACAACTGAGGCATATGCCAATGTTGTCATACCTATTCCACCTGCTGCAACACTTCTATGGTAGTCGTACAGCATCTTTGAAGGGCTGTTGTCTGTAGCCATATTCTCAAATGCGGCAGAACGGATTGTTCTGTTGCGTAATGTAACAGGTCCTAATTTATATGGAGTAAAAAGTTTACTCTCTTTCTTTAGTATATCCACGGAATAACACGTTTTAATTTTCTGTTTTTAACTTCACCACCAAATTCTTCTATATATCTCTTGTAAATTGACGCTGCTCTAGGTACCAGGTTGGCAAATGTCCACCATGCAAATATTACTCCCGACAAACTCCAGGTAAGTATGGCAAATCCGGTCCATTCTACAATCTCACCAAAATAGTTGGCAGAAGTAACATAGTTGTACATTCCCCCTTTAGGAAGGTAATGCTTAGTGTCTCCAGGTTTTCTTAGCCCACGTATAATTGAATCTGAATGGATGTTTATGAACATACCGGCAAAGAAAACAACTGTTCCAATTATAAATTGTGGAGATGAAAGCCAACTGTTTGTATACATGTTGGCAGGAGATATATAAAACAGCCATCCCCCTTGCATAAATGCGTTAAGAATGTTGAATGTTGCTCCCATTAGAATAATGGAGAATGGCATCCTGCTGTTTCCTTTAAGCAATAGAGGAAATATAAACGATCTTTGGAAATAATGGAGCTGGAACAAGACGAAAATAACAGCCAGAGTGGCGTTAAGTTCTCTGTTGCTGTAATAGCACAATAAGCACATTGTAACAAATACAGGTGCTTCCATTATAACCCATCCTATTTTGTTGTTAACGGAAGGGCCCCATTTTTTTGTGGCAAATTTTCCGTAACCTGCAGTAACAAAGAATAAGCATATAAATACCACCAAAGCCGTGATACCCATTATTGCCAAAAAAGTATTGAATGTTTCAACCATTTCAAGAGTATATAAATAACCTCCAAAGGTAATAAAAAAATGTAATAATAATTAGACTACAATGGTAATATGTATTTAAATCTCAATAGTATATCCGGTGTAAAAGCTTGAGTAATTGTTTTTTAAAAGAAACTTTAGTTGCTCAGATGCCTTTTTGCATGTGCAATGTCCTGAGTATATTTTTATGTTTGGATATAGATTTAACAACGTGGAGAATGTATCTTCAATAGATTTTTCTTGTAGGATATCTTTGGTGGCATCCTCTTCAACTGTAAGATAATCAACATAATGCAATCCTCCTACAAATGCTTTGACCATTTTTCTGCTGTTGGAGATGCTGCAGCCTGTACAGCAAGAAATCTGTTTTGAACAGATTTCCAATATATTTAGTATTCCATTGTGTGAACAAGGAGATATAACAGCATAGTTGCCCTCTGGAGTCTTGACTAAAACTGCAACTTCGTGAGAGAAGTTGTCGGGAAGGTCATTTTTATAAAGAAAAGAGTTTCCCAGTGGAAGGGAATATTCATTGTTGCCACAACCTACCGGTACTACTGTAACATTTTCTGATAACTGGGTTGCCTTCTCTATTTGGTTGAATCTGTGACCGTGCTCAACAAATAGAGAGTTGTCCATCCCAATACTTCGGAATTCAGTTACCTTAAGATCTCCAATTGTTTTGCTTTTAGCCCTGCAGGAGAAGAATTTTTCACCTTTAATTGAACTGTGGAGAGTAATCTTTGCT
>JAFYMJ010000025.1 GCA_017556665.1 Bacteroidales bacterium | reverse complement strand
GAAATATTTTCTATTGTTATACTATTACTTATTGTCAATATTCCATTATTTGATATTTTAGTTGTTTTTATTCAAGAGTTATTTTTAGCAAATTTAGTTAAAAGATATTTTATTTCAGCATTTATAGTAAAGGTGAACACAACCTCGCCAGACTTTCCAGAATTTTATTCTTTTTGCTGCGCTTAGACCATATATTTGAATTAATCTGTCTGCAGCTTTTCAATTCATGTAAAAAGTTCTTTTCAATGGTTTCGGCACAAGTGCTGTTATACAGTACCTGCATAATTTCAAAATTGTGTTCAAAGCTCCTTACATCCATATTGGCAGAGCCAACAATACTCATTTTACCATCTATACTTACTACTTTAGAGTGGTTGAACCCTTTCTTGAACAGATATATCTTAACCCCGGCATCCAGTAACTCAGAAATGTATGACATTGTGCTGTAATGACTAATCTTTGAGTCAGATGTTTCTGGGAGCATTATCCTTACATCTATGCTGCTTAGTGCAGCTGTTTTAATTGCATTAAGAATGCTCTCATTTGGAGTAAAATATGGGGTTACAATGTATATGTGGTTTAACGCAGATGTAATTGTGCTAAAATAGCATTGCATTATACTTGCCCAACTGCTGTCGGGACCAGAAATAATGGTCTGGCTGAATATACTCTCACTTGTTGTACCATTCTGGCTGCTAGGTAAATCAATCTCTGGATAGTATTTTTTCCTTCTTCTTATCTTATGATTTTTAATAAAGTATCTGTCAAGCAAGAAACATAATTGAAGAGATTTGACACTCTCTCCTCTCACTTTTATATGAGTATCGTGCCAGTCTCCAGCAGAATTGCCGTAGTAGTAGCGGTCTGCTATGTTTACTCCTCCCAAAAAGCCCTCTTCACCATCTACAACAAGAATTTTCCTGTGATTCCTGTAGTTTAGTTTTGATGTTAGGGCAAGCAATTTTACTGGTGAGAAGCAAAGCATTTCCACACCTGCATCTGTCAAGTTCTTTATGAACTCTTCGCTTAGTTTGTAACTGCCAAGTCCATCGTATATTATCCTTACTTCAACCCCTTGGGTAGCCTTTTGTTTTAGAAGTGCTGCAAACTTTTTCCCTATATTGTCATTCTCTATGATATATGACTGTAAATGGATATGTTTTTTTGCATTTTGGATTGAGTTATACATTGCATCAAGGGCATCTCTTCCTGTAAAATAAAAATCTATCTTACTGTTGCTCTCAATAATGGTACCTCCACTCTTTATATTCTGCAGAATGATTT
Organism: Bacteroidales bacterium; assembly: GCA_017556665.1. Classification (GTDB taxonomy): domain Bacteria; phylum Bacteroidota; class Bacteroidia; order Bacteroidales; family UBA932; genus Egerieousia. Next base: position 2,381 of record JAFYMJ010000025.1, on the reverse strand, counting down.
TTTTGTATGCTACAAGATCCTTTCCAAGGATATTTGGATCTTTTATAATAGCTTCCCTTTGAACTTTAGAGATCTCTTTCTTGGCTTTCAAGTCTGCAAACCCTTTTCTGGAAAACATCTTTTTCTTTCGGTTGTTAAGACCAAAAAAGAAATATAGTATCAGTCCAATGTAGGGCAAAAGGATAAGGACACAAATCCACGACAATGTCTTTACGGGATCATGTTTTCTTAAAATAAGACTGGTAGCGGCGTAAATGGCCAACACAAAGTTCATTGTGTATAAAATTGCAGATATTATTTGCCAGCCACCATTAGCCATAGTTTATTCTTGTTTTTTACCTGTGTATAATACGCAAATACCAAATGTGAGTTTTTTGTACTTTACATCTTTAAAGCCTGCCTCTTTGATTTCGGAGCAGAACGCATTGTATTTTGGGAATGCCTCTACAGAATCTGACAAGTATTTGTATGCCTCTTTATCTTTAGAGACAACTCTTCCTATAAAAGGGAGGATATTGTTAAAGTACAGATTATAAATAAATCTTATGACAGCATTTTTAGGTTTGGCAAATTCAAGAATAGCCAATACACCACCAGGCTTTATTACTCTATATATTTCTTTTAGACACAAAGGCCTGTTATTAAAGTTTCTGATACCAAAAGAGATTGTTGTGGCATCAAACTTAGAATCTTCAAAAGGGAGATCTTCTGCACTTGCAAGGATGTAGTCCGGCAGGGGAGAATACTTGCTGTTTATCTTGTCATTTTTAGCAATTGCAATATCAAGCATCTTTTGTGCTATGTCTGCACCCGTTACATTCATCCCTTTTTTACATAGGGCAATAGAGGAGTCCCCAGTGCCGCATGCCAAATCAAGCACTCTGGGTGTTCCTCCTCCATTATACTCTTGTTTTAGGAACTTAACCATTACCCCTCTCCAATATTTGTCAACATTAAGTGAGAGTATATGGTTAAGTTTATCGTAGTGTGGAGCAATCCCGTTAAACATAGAGGATATTCTGCCACTCTCTTTATTTAACTGTTTTTGAGCTTTGTTCATTTATCTTTATACAATTACTCAGGTAAAAAGTCTGTTATGTGCCCAAAAACTAGTTCATCCAATCTAAGTTCCCCTTTGGTAACGTGTCCCAATAATGTAACAGGAATTTCATTATCGTATAGGAAATCAACAAAATCGTTTTCCTGTTCCTCTGTAACTGTTACTATTGCCACATATTTGCTTAAACCAAACATGAATTCTTTATCTTCAATTTCTCCATCACCAGTAATGTCAAATCCAAGGTTATTTGGTGCGCAGCACTCTACCAAAGATACAAACAATCCGTTTGATGAAATGTAATGTGCACTTGTAATGAACTCTTTCTCTGCGCACTTTACCAACGCGTTAAGAGTGTCAGATGTAATTTCATACTCGCTGTCATCATCAACATTTCCAACAAGATATATTGTGTCTCCTTTAGACTCAAATGACATTGGGATTATATTCTTTTTGCTTTTGTACAGTCCCATTGCATTTATTCTTCTGTCACTGACATTTTTAGCAGTAAGAAATCTTGCACCTGAGCATGCAAGTTTGGCCATAGCCTCGTTATTTGCTCTTGTTAAGGCTGTAGCTGGATCTAGTGTATCCAATGATGGAGATTCAGCTTTTGAAATTCCAATTGTAAAGACACCTTTACCAACTTTTTCAACATCGGCATCACAAGGGTTGTTAATGTACTTAAGAATATTTTTGGTGTATTGCTCATCTCTTGTCAGAATATCTGCAATATCCTCAAGATCTTCAAGTTCATTAATTTGTTTTTCGTAAAGCTCTACCATATTTACATGTTGTTTTTAATGTTTTCAGCAATTTTATCAATCAGGCATGCTCTTGCTTCCTTACTTGCCCATCCTATATGTGGTGTAAGCAAAATTTTATCGGGATCATTAACTTTCAAATAAGGAGAATCAAGTGGAAGAGGTTCTTTACAAAATACATCAATTCCTGCTCCGGCCAAAAGATTCTCATTAAGAGCCTGCACAATGTCCGCTTCATTTATAATTCCACCTCTGCCTAAATTAAAGATATAGGCGGTCGGTTTCATTAACTTAAGGTATTTATATGTAATAAGGTTATTTGTCCGTTCATTTAAAGGTGCGTGTACAGATATAACATCGCAAGTATGCATAAGTTCTTCAAGACTCACATTTTTGAACTCATTTGAGTGTGCAGTGCCACTTGTAGAATAATATACAACCTCCATACCAAATGCCTGTGCTATACGGGCAACCTTGCTGCCAATGTTACCTAATCCAATAACACCATACTTTTTACCTTTAAGTTCAAAGAAACATTTGCTTACATCTGTAAATGAAGG
>JAFYMJ010000258.1 GCA_017556665.1 Bacteroidales bacterium | reverse complement strand
TCCAATGCTTCTCTTGGCTCTTTGCCTGTAAAGTATTTGGATTCTGTCTCATTTGCAAAAACTATATCCACGTAATTTTCTACAATATCATGAAGGAAAGCAAGGTTGCTCTCAACAACATTGTAACTTGCCATATCTATTGAGATAATTGACCCTGCCTCTTTTGCAAGTTCTACAGCTCTTCTTACCAATGCATGATTCTGTACAAGATACCCCTCAATGTGAAAATAATCGTACCCTTTAAAGTATTCTGGCTTTAAATCATCTGCTGTAAGTTCAATGGCTGCTCCCAAATAAGTTGCAAAGGTTCTCTCTGCGTTTGGAGCTGTTATAAATACAGTTGCTCGTCCACTTGAAGCTTTTCCAGTTAAAAGGGTTGGTTTGATTCCAATGTTCTCCTGGCCGGTCTTAAACAATGAGCCAAGTTCATCGTTGCCAATTTTGCCAATAAAACCGCTTGGCATACCAAAAATGGCTGTACCTGCCATTGTGTTGGCTGCTGATCCTCCTGGGACATATTCAACTCCCATAGGTTTTAAAACATTCCATATCTTGTTTCCTGTTGCCTCATCCACATGCTGCATACTCCCTTTTGGAAGATGGAATTTAGACAGTAATGAGTCATCGGGAAGAATAGCCAAAATATCCGTAAGGGCATTTCCTATACCTAAAATAGATTTCATGGTCTTATGTATTATAAACAATTCAATTATTTTCTTATTGTTTGCAAAGATAGTATTTTTATGTAGGTTTGCAGTTTGAATAGTTGTGTAATATTATATAACAATATGATAGTAGCTAAAACTTTACAGGAATTTTTACAGGCAAGAGAGGCCTTAAGCAATGGAAATGTAGGTTTTGTCCCTACAATGGGTGCTTTGCATCAGGGACATATTTCTTTAGTGGAACATTCAGTTGAAAAATGTAAATATACAGTTGTAAGCATATTTGTAAATCCAACCCAATTCAATAATCAGAACGATTTGGCAACCTATCCAAGAACTTTGGAAGCAGATTGTGCCCTTTTGGAGAAGAGTGGAGTGGATTTGGTGTTTGCACCGGGTGTAGAGGATATTTATCCTTCTCCCGACGAGAGGGTTTTTGATTTGGGTGGTTTGGATTCTTGTGGAGAGGGTCCTCGCACACCAGGTCATTTTAACGGAGTGGCGCAGGTTGTGACAAGACTTTTTGATATTGTAAAGCCTCAGTTTGCTTTTTTTGGACAAAAGGATTTCCAACAGGTTGCAATTGTAAAGCACTTTACAAAGAAATTGGGATATGGTATAGAAATTGTACAATGTCCTACCCTTAGAGAAGAGGATGGCCTTGCAAAAAGTTCAAGAAACACACTTCTTACTCCAGCACAAAGAGAGGCTGCTCCACACATTTATGAGTGTATTAAAACAGCGCCGGAACTGATGGATAAGATGAGTGTTGCAGAGGCTGTAAAACATTTGCAGGAGAGAATTAACCAGAACAGTGAGCTTGAAGTGGAATATATAGAGATGGTTGATGCCTCTACATTAAAACCTGTAGAAAAGTGGTCAGATGCACAGGAGATTCAGCTATGGTGTGCAGTTTATGCAAGACCTGTAAGATTAATTGATAATGTTAAAGTAAAATAATTATATGTTATTGGAGATTCTAAAATCTAAAATACACAGAGCGTGTGTAACAGAGGCTAATTTAAACTACATTGGCAGTATTACAATAGATGAGGATTTGGTTGATGCTGCAGGGTTGTATGCAAACGAGAAAGTTACCATTGTAAACATAAACAATGGAGAGAGAATTGATACATACGTTATAAAAGGGGAGAGAGGAAGTGGCAAAATTTGCCTTAATGGAGCTGCTGCAAGAAAGTTTGCTGTTGGCGACCTTGTAATTATAATGGCGTATGCACAAATGACACCACAAGAAGCAGAGACATTTACCCCTAAAGTTGTATTCCCAGATTCTGTAACAAACAAAATCCTGTAATTGATGCCCCACGACCCTAATAAAAAATCTAAAATTGCAGGTATTGTAAAATACCTGGCACTGCTGGCGTTGGCTGGGGTGCTGCTATATTTTTCTTTTAAAGGGGTCAAGTGGAGTGATTTTATAGAGGGACTAAAGAACTGTAATTGGGTATGGATAGTTGTTTCAATGGCAGTTGGTGTATTGGGATTTTTGGCAAGGGCATTAAGATGGCGGTTGTTGATGTTGCCGTTGAACAAAGAGATAACAAACAGAGAGGCGTTTGATGGAGTAAATGTTGCATACCTTACAAATTTTGCATTTCCAAGAGCAGGAGAGGTTGCCAGATGTGGAGTAATGGCAAAAACTGGAAAAATCTCTTTTGAGGGGGCTTTGGGAACAGTTGTTCTGGAGAGAGTTGTAGACTTGTTGACCCTTATTATATGGGTTCTGGTTGTTCTTCTAATCAGATGGCAGGAGTTTGGCTCCTTTATGAAAGAGAATCTGTTTGAGCCGCTAATGGGAAAATTTTCCTCTGCCATTGTCCCTATTGCAATTATTGTTGCAGTACTGGCTTTGGGTGGCTTCCTGTTATGGTATTATAGGGAGAGCATTATAAAAAACAGAATTTTTGCCAAAATATACGGGATAATAAGCGGTCTTAAAGATGGGCTTCTGACAGCATTCAAGATGGAACGCAAAGGGCTATTCTTCTTGTATACATTACTATTGTGGGGAACATATTGGCTTACAAGTATGTGTACAATACTGGCATTTCCACAGGTGAGTTCATTAAATGCTGTGGATGCATTGTTTCTTATGGTTATTGGTGGATTAGGCTGGGTTGTCC
>JAFYMJ010000257.1 GCA_017556665.1 Bacteroidales bacterium | reverse complement strand
TTTATCAATTTCCAGAGCAACTTTTCTGAGTGCATTTCCAGTATATTCTGCCATTAGCTCAGCCGACGAATAATCTATAGAATACCCCTTCTTGCCAATGAAATCAATTATCCATTTTGCAACATCCCACTCATTTACAGCTGCAGACTCAAAAACCACAGCATTTTTTTTGGCACTCTTATACAATGAAGTACGCTTGTCAATAGATTTGTTGGTATAAGCCAACACCAGCACAGTTTCCGCAACAGGTGCATTCAAATACATCTCCAGCATATCTGCCTTGGCAAGTTGCTGTGCCTCTTTTACCACTATAAGTTGCCTTGGGGCAAACATTGGGAAACGTCTACAATCAGAAATTATTTTGTCGGCCGAGGTATCTTGCGCATACACTATGGTCTGGTTGAAATCCCTCTCCTGCTCCTCCAAAGCATTCTCTATTATCTGTTCCAGCAGAATATCATTGTAATAAGGCTCCTCTCCCATTAATATGTACACGGGAGCAAACTTCTTGGCCTTTATATCTGCCAACAAGCTGTTGAATTGAGCTATTGTATCTGCTGAACCTTTTGCCATAATAAAATTTGAAAGTATAAAATTAGGTAAAAATATTATTGCTGCAAATTTATATCTTTGCAAACTAAACACTCCTTTATGCAAGAAACCATTTTTGATCCACTTAGAAAAAAACATGTTACACTCACTCCAGAAGAGGAGGTGAGACAGTTTTTTATAAAATGGTTAAATACAAATAGAGGTTATCCATACCAGCTGATGGCATCTGAATATTTTATCAGACTTAACAAAAAACAATTCAGATGTGATATTGTAGCTTTTGACAGGTCTATAAAGCCAATATTGCTTGTAGAATGCAAGGCTCCCGATGTAGAAATCAACAATCTTGTAGTTGAGCAAGTTATACGCTACAATATGGTACTTAATGTTGCCACAATTGTTATAACAAACGGTAAAGTGACGTATGCATTTGGATATAATGCAGAAAAACAGGCATACGAGCACCTAAGTGATATTCCTGCATACAAAAAATAATAGTTATCTTTGCAGTATGAAATTCTTGGAAAACCAAATATTCAACATTGTCTCAGATACAGCTGCCGAGCAAGGGGTAAGGGCCTTTGTAATAGGTGGCTATGTGCGTGACTGCTTTCTTGGAAGGGATCGTAAAGATATTGATATAGTAGTTGAAGGTAGCGGTATAGCACTTGCCGAGCAAGTTGGAGAAAAAATAAAGAGCAAAGTTTCTGTCTTTAAAAATTTTGGGACAGCAATGCTCAGATATAAAGGACTTGAAATTGAATTTGTAGGGGCCAGAAAAGAGTCATACAACAGAAATTCCAGAAAACCCATTGTAGAAGATGGCACATTGGAAGAAGATCAGTTAAGGAGAGACTTTACAATCAACGCAATGGCATTCAGTCTGCAAAAAGAAGATTTTGGTGCATTGGTTGATCCTTTTAATGGCATACAGGATTTGAACAATGGGATAATAAGGACCCCGTTGGATCCTGATACTACATATTCAGATGACCCTCTACGAATGATAAGGGCAATAAGATTTGCAACACAGCTTAACTTTAAGATTGTTGAGGAATCAATAGAGAGCATGAAGAGAATGAGAGGGAGGATGTCCATTTTATCAAAGGAAAGAATCAGCGATGAGCTTGCCAAAATATTGAAGGCTCCCAAACCATCCATAGGGTTTTATCTTTTGCAACAAACCGGACTTTTAAAGGAATTTCTCCCTCAAATAAGCTTGATGGAAGGAATCAGTAACATAGAGGGCAAAGGGCATAAGGACAATTTTGCCCATACTATGCAAGTTCTTGACAATGTAAGTGAAAAGTCTGACAATGTATGGCTGAGATGGGCTGCATTGCTTCATGATATTGGCAAACCATCTACCAAGAAATATGAACCGGGAATTGGCTGGACATTCCACAATCACGATTTTATTGGTGGCCGGATGGTACCTGCACTATTCAAGCAGATGAAGATGCCTTTGAATGAGAAAATGAAATATGTACAGAAACTTGTTCAGCTCCATCTTAGACCAATTGCACTTACCCAAGAAGAGGTGACAGATTCAGCCATCAGAAGATTATTGTTTGATGCTGGTGATGATATTGATGACCTTATGATACTATGTGAGGCAGACATCACCTCAAAGAATGACAAGATTGTAAAGAAACACAAAAACAATTTTGCCCTGGTTAGGGAGAAACTTGTAGAGGTTGAAGCCAAAGATGCAATCAGGAACTTCCAGAATCCTATTTCTGGTGAAATA
>JAFYMJ010000256.1 GCA_017556665.1 Bacteroidales bacterium | reverse complement strand
CTTATTTCCTCAGCCGACAACTCTTCCAAACTTTGGTGCTCTGTATAGAACTTCTTAAGATTGCTGCAAATTTTTGCAAACTCACTCCATTTTATTGTTCTGTGAAGGCTGGTGTCATGGTCTCGGTAAATTCCTTTTTGAATATAGTTATATGGATTCCAGTTCATTTCGTCCATAGCCCTTTTTGTGTCCCTCACAATCATATCTCTTCTGCCCCATGCCAGATGGGCAGCAATGATTCCGGCAATTTCTACATCTTTTAGAGATATTGTCTCAGGTATTGGCACATCATTGAAGATACCCTCCTTTCCTTGTAAAAGAAGAGCAAAATGCTTAGGAAAAATTAGAGGATCTGTTCTAAAATATTCCTCTTTGTTGTATTTGCAGGCAAGGTCTCTGATAACCTTTCTTGTGTTCTCCATATAACTTGTAAAGTTAACTATTTATCCACAATAAAAAAAGGCACCCTATTGGATGCCTTAATTTTGAACCGTTGTTCAAATTATTTCTTTTTGTAACGGCTGTAGAACTTGTCAACTCTACCTGCAGTATCAACAAGTTTCATCTTACCAGTATAGAATGGGTGAGAAGTGTTAGAAATCTCAAGTTTTACTACTGGGTAAGTTACACCGTCAATCTCAATAGTCTCTTTTGTATTAGCACATGAACGTGTAATGAATACATTGTCATTTGACATATCCTTGAAAGCTACAAGGCGGTAGTTTTCGGGATGAATTCCTTTTTTCATTTCTTTATAGTTTTTAGTGATTTATTTTGAGCCGCAAATATAATTACTAAATCTGACAGCTCAAAACTTTTTATCTCTTTTTTATCTGAGTTTCTGTAATTTTTTTAATTTCTGCTGTTGACTTTGCTTAACAGTTTTAAAATCTCAAGATATAACCAAACTAAAGTTACAACCAGACCAAAAGCTCCCTACCACTCCATATATTTTGGAGCACCATTGTAACTTGCTTTTTCTATAAAATCGTAGTCTGTAAGCAAACTGAATGCAGCAACACCTGCTATAACTACATTAATTCCAATTGCCAATGGACTGTTGTTGGTTAGTGCTCTGACATCTACTCCAAAAAATCCCAATAACATAGTTGTAATGTAGAATACAAGTATTGAAATAAGTGCTACATATATAATTCTATGGAATTTTGCGTTTACTTTAATTATTCTGAATCTGTAGATTACAAGCATAATTATTGCTGTAATCAATGTTAATGCAACAGCGTTAATCACAATATTTGGAGCTTTCTCGGCAAATTGAAGATTTACCATTGCAGATATACCGCCAATTGCAAGACCTTCTCCAACTGCATATACAGGTGACAAATATTGTGCAAGATTTGGTTTGAAAGAAATGATTATTGCAAGTATGAACGCAACAATCAGTCCACCCCACATAAGTGTTGTAAAAGTACTTCCCATTGGGTCTACAGATGTGTAAAATACTTTCCAACTGTATGCTGCAGCAACAGCCACCATAAGTACAAGTAATAAAGTTTTGGTCAATGTACCATTTATGGTCATTGTCTGAGAATTTGAAGTTGCATTTGCACCTCTAAAAACCTTTTCGCTTAAAACTGGATTTGCCATATTTAAAATTATTTTATTCTATATAATTGTTCATCTTCGTAAATAAGGAACTTTTTAGCTTTTCTTATCCATTTCTGTTCTTCTAGCTTAATATGCTCCTTTATATCATCCCAATTGCCGTTTCCTGCTACATAGTCAATCAAATCTTTGTCACCTAAAAGAAGTTCAATGGCAGTTTTGTCATTGCCGGCTTCATATTTTCCCTCTCTGAATTTGAATCCGTGACAGTTGTCGTGGACAAATCTCATTATTCGCAAATTATGTGCCAATGCGTGGTATCCTGTAGAATTGGGATTCAACAGCAATTGGAATCCAAAGCAACACTCATCTTTATATTTGTGGAATGTAGGGATGAATTTCAGCCATCTTATATATGTAGATTCATCATAGATTGGATTCTTTGGATCGTTCCAGCCACTATATCCGTTCTCTTTGTTATATGTTATAAGGTTCTCCATAAAAGG
>JAFYMJ010000255.1 GCA_017556665.1 Bacteroidales bacterium | reverse complement strand
AAATTGATGCAATTGGCATAGGTGCTCCTAATGGAAACTACTATACAGGAGAGATAGACAATGCTGCAAATCTTATTTGGAAAGGGAAGCTTCCTATAGCAAAACAGATAAGTTCGCTTTTTGGGAATATCCCAACAGTCCTTTCAAATGATGCCAATGCAGCTGCTATTGGTGAAATGATATATGGTGGGGCAAAAAAAAGGAAAAACTTTGTTGTTGTAACTCTTGGTACCGGACTTGGAAGTGGGATAGTAGTAGATGGCAATCTGGTATATGGTCATGATGGTGCAGCCGGAGAGTTGGGGCATGTAAAGATTACTAAAGACCCTAACAGAAGCTGTGGTTGTGGCAGATGCGGTTGTCTGGAAACATATGTCTCCTTTAAAGGGCTAACACAGACAACCCTGGAATTGCTTAAGACAAAGAAAGGAAGGCACAAACTTTGCAAAAATAAGGAGGATCTGTCCTTTGACACAATACTTAATGCAGCTATGGCTGGTGACCTCATTGCAAAGGAGGCCTTTGACATTACAGGAGAATATTTGGGTGAGGCTCTGGCAAATTTGGTGGCTGTTACTGCTCCCGACTATATTTTTATAAGTGGCCCCATGTCCAAAGCTGGAGAGTTTATTCTTGCACCGGCAAGAAAAGCATTGGACAGCAACCTTATGAATATATGGAAAGGGAAGGTAAGCCTGCTTACTTCTGTTGTAGAGCCAGAAAAAGCTCATATTTTAGGGGCAGCAGCGTTGGCAATTAAAGAGATGCAAAGGAGAAGCCAGGTGGTAGGAATCAGAAAAGTAATTTAATTTATATATAACAAGATGAAATATTTAATCAGATCTGTAAAGTACTTTTTTTATTTTATGATTTTGTGCGTACTGTTTGTAACAATTGTATACTACGCAACAGAGCACAAAGATGGTGTAACGCTTCAGATGTTGTTTACAGAGGGGGGCTCCATTTATAAAATGCTTGCAATGTTTGCTGCATTTGCAGCAATCTATCCTGCTGTAGGGTTCCAGAAGAAAGAGATTTATGTAAGCAACTTTAAAGAGAACAAAAGAGAGGTTATAGCACTGTTCCTTAATGCCAATTACCAAATAAAGGAAGAGACCGATACAACAATTGTATTCAGCATCAAGAACCCTCTTATTAGAGCATTCAGAATGTGCGAAGATGAAATAACCGTAGATTTCTCTGGCAATCCTGTAATTATAGATGGCCTAAGAAAAGATGTTCTAAGATTCTCTAGAGGTATTGAGTATATCTACAGAAAAGAGGCTTAAAGTTCACCATTGTTTTGCAGAGTTTCAGCTGCAGCCTCTAAGGCAGAATAAAAACTTTCACCAAACTTTTGGATTATAGGTTCACGTAAAAATTTATATACGTGGACCTTTTCTTTTTTACCTTTTGCAAAGGCACAGTCACAAATTTTCCATCGGTGAAGATTAAGTGCCATTGTACCATTTGAGAATACACTCACTCTTATTGGATATAATGCACATGATATTGGCTTTTTAAACTTGCACTCCCCTTTGCAATATGCCAACTCAGATGCACAGTAACAGTTATGGTCCTTATCAAAGCTTGTATACACGCACTCCTCATTGTTTACAAGAGGAGTAACAAGGTCACCATCTGAATCCACCACTCCAAAACCTTGTTTATGCAATGCACCCCTTCCCTCTGGAGTCATATATTTGCTGTAATTATCATACTCCTTTCTAAACTGCTCCATCTCCTCTTTCTCCAAAGGAGCTCCACTGTCACCAATTATACAGCATGCACCATGACACTCCTCAAAGTCACATGCAAAATATTCTGTAAGTATCTCCGACGATACTAAATGTCCCTCTATCTCAAAAATGAATATTCTCTCTTTTCTAGCCATTTCTACAATCCAAAAAAGTCTCTGATAAACTCGTTGTCTCTAAACAGGTTTTGTGTATTTACATCTTCTGTTGTACCCTCCATTACAACCGACACGTGGTTTCCTTTAGAAGATATATCCTTTACAAATGCTATAAACTTGTCAATTGAAATGCTTTCCAGTGTCTCTATGTAGGCACTTATGAAATCTTTACCCAAAAGCTCCTTATCTGTAATTACATCAAGCCAATACTGGTTATTTTGCTGATTGGCAACAAACTCTTGTTTAAGACTTTGTTTTATATGGTCAAATGTTGCAGCATTTACATCGCCCCTTATAACCTCCCTCTCTATATCTGTAATAAGGTCCACAATTCTGGATGCTCCCGAACTATCGGTCTCCAATGTGGCATTACATACAAAAATCTCTTCTGGATAATACTCTATAAAACATTTTACCTTATTTCTTGGAGCATGTTCCTTAATTTCTCCAGAAGCAAATTCTCCCTGCATATATTTCTCATACATAGATGCCAGAATCTTATTTTCTGCATTGTAAGGTGTATTGTAAGAATTTGTATAGTCTATATACGTTCTTGGCAAAACCATCTTATGCATAAAGTTCTTGTGCAGATTACCCTTATATCTGTAATCTGGAACATTTAGCCAATCCTCTGTATCCTCTGCATTTGTCTTAAGTGGAGCAAGGTATGTTACTGCCAATTTTTTTATAAGCTCCACATCTACGTTTCCAACAAAAATGAATGTAAAGTCTGACGGGTTGGCAAATCTTCTGTTTATCTGATTATAAATGGAAGCATAATCTAACTCTTCAATTAGATTTGGAGCTATTGCAGGTGCATATCTCTTGTTGCTTCTATTGTAATATTGGACAGAATCTGCAAATACATTTACAGGTGAAAGATTATGGTAGATTGCATCATATACCTTTGCCCTCTTGTAAATGTTGAATGCACTCTCATCCATTCTTCTTGAACTGAACGCCAAGTTTATAAGATGGAACAACTTCTCAAGACTATTAACATTGCTGTACCCCTCCAACGCCTCTGAACTGTTTGTTATTACACTCTTTAGATTAAGATTGTTGTAGACACACAATTTTTGCCATGTACTTTGGGACATATTGCCATATCCACCCAAATTGGAGATGTCATTTATATATTCTTTAACATAAGGTGATTGGTTTATCCCCTTCATTAAAGAGAATCCACCCTTACTTATGGCTCTAAACGATATTGAATCTACAGTTGCATCTGTTTTCTTAAACAATATCTTTATACCATTCTTAAGCTGGATTGTCTCTGCTCCTGTCAGCCAATCTGTCCTATGACTTACAGAATACGATGAACCCTCCTGCTTTGGCTCAAATTTAGGCCATCTTACAAATTCCGGTTGGGTATAAGAATAAGTTGCCATTGACAATGCATTGTTAAAAGATGATAGTATCCTCTCTTGCGACAATTCTTCTATCCCTTTTACATCTGGCATACTGCAAGATATTACCACATTATCTTTATCACCCAAAAGTGCTGCCACATATGCATTAAGCTGGCTTGTCCTTAAAGAGAACAATATCTCTTTCATAATCTCAAAGTGCAGCTCAATGCTTCCCAATGAGTACCCTTCATAGAAATTGTTTGCAAACAGATTCATATATACACTGTTAGGCTGCGAGAATCTGTTGTCGTACAAATATTCCAATGTCTTGTAATATAAATCTCTTGATTTTACAAACTCCTGATTATTGAAACCTGCCTGTGCAAGTCTGTTAATCTCTCCACATAAAAGCAAGATTGCCGAATAGACATAGTTTGGTTGAGTTTCAAATGAAATAGAGAACTTTTCCATATTCTGAATATCCATATACTTACCCCTTTGTATCTGGATATTGGTAATAGGAAGGTTCTGCGACAAAACCTCTGACTGTATTCTGTTTGTAAGCAAAGATATTATTGCATCATCAAAATAACTCTCTATATATGGAACGCTTGTTGACCTGTACTTCTCAAGCAACGGCTTGTTCAAGAAAGAAATTGATACAGTAGTCTTGTTATATTCAGGATCCTTGCTTATTACCACCTTTGTCTTGCCTGGCAATTTAGGATTGTAGTAATTTCTTTTTTGTGATTTCAACGGTTTTGGAATAGTCTGGAAAATAGATTTTACCTGTGTTTCCACTTTATTCACATCCACATCTCCTACAATAAGGACCGCCTGCAAGTCTGGTCTGAACCAGTTATAATAAAAGGTTCTTAAATCTTTTGAAGTATAACCTTTAAAGTTGTTAATCTGCTCCAGTTCTATTGAATTTGCATATGGGCTCCTTGGAAAGACAGCCTTGACTGTCTTGTCATCAATTCTCTTTTGGGCATCCCACTCATCCATGATTGTATTCTTTAGCATAGGAGTGGTGTTTCTTATATCCTCCTCATCAATATTGATGGATGCCATCCAGTTATACAGAATAAGCAATGCAGAATCCAATGTATTGTTATTCTTGATTGGGAGATTCTTAATGGTGTATTGTATTTTATCTGCACCTGTATGGAATTCCACATCTGAATACTTTACACCTAAAGAGTTAAGGTATAATGTAATGGTTGAATCAGGGAAGCTTCTTGTTCCTCTTGTAGCCAACAACTCCAGCATCTTGCACATTCCCTTCTGATCCTTATCTTCCAGAACTGTACCAACTTTCTGGGCTACCGCAAAATCTGCTACCCCTTTAACCCCTTTATTCTGTACAATGTAGTAAGTAAGGCCATTGGCCAGCGTTCCAGTTTTAACCCTTGGATCTGCAGGCAATTGAGCTACATCTTTATCTCCCGATGCCATTACTGCAGAGAAGCTCATAAACAGAGCTATACCCAACAAAAATATATTTTTCATATGCTAAATCTTCTTTATCCCACAAATCTACAAAAAATGGAGCATAATTATAGCATCATATTGAGTATACTTCTGTTAGCTGCACTATTTTTTGCAGTATTCATCTTGCCAAAATTGAATGTAATGCCAACCATAATCCTTCTGCCTATAATTTTCTTATAGCTGTCCTCTACATAGTTTGCTGTTGTGGTATGCCTGAAATTTGTTGTCTGATTTAGAATATCATTGAATCTTATACTTAATGTTACTGACTTTATGCTTTTGTGTGCTTCAAAATTCCACAATAGCGAAGGTTTTCCATACCCTTGGGCATATCCTCTGTAAAAACTATAATTAAGTGTGGTAATAAAAGTGTCCTTGTTTTGAGGCTCTACCTGTACTTCTCCATCAATTGAATAATCCCACGTATTAACATTAGCTTTCTTGTTTAGGGAGTAACTCATTCTGTTGTTGGTTACACTTCCTCCCAAACTGCAATTGACAATGTTGCTTTTATATTCAAACTCTGGAGACAAGTAAAAGGATGTTGTTGTAGTCCTGCTCTCTTTGAATCCACTCTTGCCACTATAGAACAAGTCTCCATTTGAGCTACCCCAAAATTCTGACATAAACTTTGAGTAATCAAAATTATCCATATCCATAGTAATATTCCCCGATACACTCTGATAACTGAAACTTCTTCCATATTGCACATTTCCACCTATACTGAATGTAAGGCTCCTCTCTTTGTTTAAAGGCAAGTTGTAAAAACTTAAATGAATACTACCGTTCAATGAACCCTTTTTAGAGTTCACCGGAATATTGTATTGGACACCATCTGCATCAAACCAGTTTGCATTTACAATACTGTTTGTTGTCCTCTCCATAAAAATGGATCCACTAAGAAAACTGAAATTCTTTTTGTTCCTGTATGAACTGAAAAGGTTTAAAAAATGGTTGAACTGCGGCTGTAAATATATGTTTCCCATTGTAATGTATGCAGGGTTGGAAATGTCTGGCACAGGAGAGAGTTGGCTATTGCTCAAACTGTTGGAAGAACCCGAGTAGTTTAAATTATATGAGGCCCCCTTCTTGTCCACCAATTTTATTCTTGCATATGGAGACCAATTCCATAAATACTCCCCCTTTCCTGTTGTTTGCGACAATCCATATGTTTTACTGTATGTCTCATTATTTACAACCTCTGCATCTGCTCCAAACTGAACAGTTGTACTACCTTTTATATACTGTGCCAACAATTGGGCTGAATTCCTAAAATATTTGTTCTGGGATACAGAAGAATAATAATCGTCATACTGGGTGTAGTCATTTTTATTGGAAAAATTTGGAACAAAGGAGTTATTTGCTCCAGTATACCTATACGCGTCAGAAACCAGATTACTCATTCTATACCTGCTGGACAACATAGTACTTATTCTCCAGTTTTCTCCAATAGGCTCAACATAGGTAATGCTTGCCCCAAAATTACTCCCATCCTGTTTGTTTTTGTAATACAAATCCTTAACGTCTGTTGTCCCCTGATTGCTGTACATTATAGATGAAAACTCCTTTTTCTGAGCATCCATATAATTCAATGAGTAGTTTGCACTCACCGACAAACTTCTGTTGGCCTTTCCAAAATTGGGTTTGGCAAAGTAGAATTGTGTCTTTTGCTCAAACTGGTCAGATTCAAGATAATCACTTGCCTGTGATTGGTTAAGCAATCCCAAAGCACTTGAAGCGGGATCCATAATATTTGATGTCTGAACATCTTTGTATGAATCTTGTTTTACACTCTTGTAATTGAATGTAGGGTAAATTCTAAGGTTATATTTCTTTTTGTCCTTATTTGCAAATTCCAATGATGCATTAAGTGCATTCTCATCATAATTTGTTTTGTAATCTGTATTGGAATATACAGATGGGGCATTCTCTTGCATAGTTGTTCTGTTTGTGATACTCTCTGAGTCAATCATATCCCCTTTATAATTTACCACAGCACTTGTTGTAAACCCTTTTATCCTTGATGTATTAAAGTTTACACCCGCTTGTCTGTTTGTTGAAACTCCATCGGTTGGACGGGTTCCGCTACCTTGTCCACCTGCACCATAAGATACAATAATGTAGTCGTTGGCTCCAGTATTCTCTACATTGTATGCATTGCCAATAATTGTAATCTGGTCTTTTTCATTATATCCAGACACCATCACACTTCCATTATACAGGACATCCCTTTGGGCTATAAGTGGTTGATTACTGTTATTTGTAGCTGTTACAGGTGTTCCTGCAGCCAATTTTGCATTTCCAAACCACCCTTTTTCATACTCTTTCTTTAATGCAATATCCATCTCTTTTTGTCGGGACCCCATATTTGCAATGCCTGTAGCCTTCTCCTGGTCTGATTTATAGTCTGTGATTTTTATTTTATCCACTATTTTTGCCGGAAGGTTCTTTACCGCCATAGATGGGTCCTCAAAGAAAAATGTTTTGCCGTTAACGGTGATTTTTGAGACCTCCTCTCCGTTAACTTTAACCTGACCACTGCTGGATACCTCAAACCCAGGCATCTTTTTTAACAATTCCCCCAACACAGCATTATCTGCCGTACGGAACATTGTGGCATTGTAAACTATTGTATCCTTTACAACCTCTATTGGATTTCCAATGGCAGAAACGGTAGCTGCTTCAAGCAATACAGCATCCTCTACCATTGCAACTGTACCAAGATCTTCTTTGGTTTTGTTGAAATAATACTCCCTTACAACTGGACTATATCCAAGAAATTCCGCAGTAAGTTTATAACTTCCCCTTACAACATTCTCAAGGACTGCTGTTCCACTTGTATCTGAAAGGCTAAAATACATTATGGTAGTATCTCCTTTGGGTTGCAGATACACTGTTGCCAACTGAAGCGGTTGTTGGGTTATGGAATCAACAAGCTTTATTTTTACCTCAGATTCAGGCTTCTTAAAAAAATCAGAAGAGATTGTAATAACCTGAGCAGTTGCAGACAGATGTGCAACTATTGCCAATAAAAGAATAACCAGCCTTTTCATTGTTTTGGTTTGATATTT
>JAFYMJ010000254.1 GCA_017556665.1 Bacteroidales bacterium | reverse complement strand
GGGGATTTATAAATTTTATATGTGCTCTGCTCAGTACCCATACTTGATTTTGAGCTGTTAACGCTTCATAACCAAATTTAAGTATTGAAGCATGTACATTTGCCATTTCTTGGGCAAGACACATAAATGAATAGTATCTTAAAGTCTGTTTTGTGTCTGTCTGATCTGTTTTTAGGATAAAATCCTCTTTATAGGTTAGCATATTTCTCTTTTTAGTGAAGCAAATGTAAAGATAAATTTTGCATTTGCTACCTATAAAATGTATATTTGTAGTTATGGCTTTTGTTTTTAGCCTTTGAACATTAACGCTTTATATTAAAAGTGATACTATGCATAGTTTATTTAAAGCCCCTTTTCTGCTTTTTGTTTTAAGCCTTTGTTTGCCTGTTGTATCTTGTGGCCAACAGAAAAGTTCAGTCAAGGAGTACAAGTTGCAGATAGTGGAGCAATTTCCTCACAGTAGAGGTGCATATACCCAAGGACTTTTTTTTCATAACAATGAGTTGTATGAGAGTTCCGGACAGTATGGATCATCTTATTTTGCAAAGATTGATTCCAAGACATCAAAAGAGATAAAAAGGTTGAATTTTGATTCCAAATATTTTCTTGAGGGTGCCTGTGTACTGGGAAATTATCTGTATATCTTAACTTGGAAAGAGAACAAATGTTTTGTGTATGACATAAATACATTTAAATTCCTTGGAGAATTGTACAATATAAGAGAAGGGTGGGGGCTGACTACAGATGGTGAGAATTTAATTCTGTCTGACGGCTCTTATTCTTTGTATTTTTTGGATCCCATGACCTTTGCCTTAAGGAAAACTGTAAAAGTTACAATTGGCGGGAGACCTGCCAATCTTCTAAATGAACTTGAGTATATAGATGGCAAGGTGTGGGCCAATGTTTATTGTCAGGATTATATCCTTATTATAAACCCTCAATCTGGCGTTGTTGAAGGAAAGATTGATTGTAAGGGATTGCTGCCTAATAGCCTTAGAAATTCTTCTACAGATGTGCTTAACGGTATTGCTTATAATCCAACAAATAAGCAGCTGCTGCTTACTGGAAAATTATGGCCAAAAATGTATAGTGTAAAATTGGTGGAGAAGGCAAAATAATTATATTTTTTTTGTAACTTTGCCACGCACTTGTTGTGCATAATAAATTGACTTAAAATATTTAATACTATGATACTTATTGCTGATAGTGGTTCTACAAAGGTAGATTGGCGTGCGGTTGCAGCCGATGGTACTGCTTTATCTGTACAAACAGAAGGAATTAATCCTGTGTTCTTGTCTTCTGAGGCTATTTCTCAAATTTTGTCGGAGAAACTTGTCCCAGTTTTTGGTACTGGAATCAAGGAGGTTTATTTTTATGGTGCTGGAGTTCTTTCAGATGAACTTTCAAAAAAAATGGAGGATGCATTTGGTAGTGTATTCCCTGGTTGCAAATGTTTCTCGGCATCTGATATTTTAGCAGCAGCAAGAGCTCTATGTGGCCACAAGCCTGGTATAGCATGTATTATGGGTACCGGTGCAAACTCATGTATGTACAATGGTGTTGATGTGGAAAAAAATGTTAAAGCTGGTGGCTTTATTCTTGGTGATGAGGCTAGTGGTGGTGTTTTAGGAAGAAAACTTATCTCTGATTACATTAAAGGTGTACTTCCTAAAGAGATTGAAGAGGAGTTTACAAAAAGATATAACCTTGATTATATTCAAATTGTAGAGAAAGTTTACAAACAACCGCTTCCTAGCCGTTGGTTGGCTTCTTTCTCTCCATTTATCAATGAGTTCAAATCTAATCCTCATATCTATAATCTTATCAGAACAAGTTTTGATGAGTTCTTCAAGAGAAATATTGTTCACTACGATTACAAGACATATGAGATTAACATAGTTGGTTCTATTGCCCACTATTACAAAGATATCCTTGAGGAGGTTGCAGCAGCAAATGGTGCAAGAATTGGCAAAATTTTAAAATCTCCAATTGACGGATTGGTAGAGTATCATAAAGAGTGCAAATAATAAATAATACAATAAATTTTTTACTATTACTATGAAAGTTACTGAGCAATCATCTAACTACGCCAACCTAGACAAAATGTCAACAGTTGAGCTATTGCAAAACATGAACCGTGAGGATAAAAATGTTCCTGTAGCAGTTGAAAAATGTATTCCTGAAATTGAGAAATTGGTTGACGGAATTGTAGAGAGAATGAAGAAAGGTGGTAGACTTTTCTATTTGGGAGCTGGTACAAGTGGAAGACTTGGTATTTTGGACGCTTCTGAGATCCCTCCTACATATGGTGCTCCATTTGATTTGATCATTGGACTTATTGCAGGTGGTGACACTGCTATCAGAAAAGCTGTAGAGAATGCCGAGGATGATTGGGAAGGTGGTTGGAGAGATATGCAACCATACAATGTTAACGAGAATGACGTTGTTGTAGGTATCGCTGCAAGTGGTAGTACACCATACGTTATTGGCGCAGTAAAAGAGGCTAAAAAACGTGGTATCCTAACTGGTTGTATTACATGTAACCCTGGTGCTGCTGTAGCTGCTGAGGTAGATATTCCAATTGTAGCAGTTGTAGGTCCTGAGTTTGTAACTGGTAGTACACGTATGAAATCTGGTACAGCACAAAAACTTATCCTTAACATGATTTCTACATCTACAATGATTAAGATGGGTCACGTTAAAGGTAACAAGATGGTTGATATGCAACTTTCAAATGCCAAATTGGTAGACAGAGGTACCAGAATGATTATGGATGAGGCTAAAATTACAGATTATGAGTATGCCAAGAGTCTTCTTTTGGAGCATGGTTCTGTAAGAAATGCTGTTGATTTCTATAACTCACAAAAATAGTAAATGTACAAACAAAAATATTCTTCACAGTTGTTGGAAAAGGCTGTAGATGAGTTTGCATCTCTGCCTGGAATTGGCAGGAAAAGTGCTTTGAGACTTGCTCTGCACCTTTTGAAACAACCGGTGGAGAATGTTAACAGGTTTGGAAATTCTTTTATTGCTCTCCGCAACGGTGTAAAGTATTGCTCTAATTGCAATATGATTACAGATGACAATATGTGCAGTGTCTGTTCAGACACACACAGAGATAAATCTGTAATATGCGTTGTTGAGAGCATTAGAGATTTTTTAAGTATAGAGAATACTGGCCAATATAATGGATTATATCATGTTTTAGGCGGTATAATTTCTCCAATGGATGGTATTGGACCTGCAGACTTGTCTATAGACAAACTTATAGAAAGGGTAAACAATCAGGATGTTTCAGAAGTTATCCTGGCTCTCAGTACAAGTATGGAGGGTGAAACCACATCATTTTTCTTGTATAAAAAATTATCTGAACTGAATGTAAAGGTAAGTACAATAGCAAGGGGTGTAGGTTTTGGAGATGACCTGGAATATACAGATGAATTTACACTTGGAAAATCTATAGAAAACAGACATACATTCAAAATTTAACATATTTTTTACATGAATTCAACAATTCTACTTATTACTTTTGTAATTTATACTCTTCTATTGTTCTTTATTGCATGGTTAACAAGCCGTAATGCAGATAGCAAGAGTTATTATACCGGCAATAAAAGTTCTAATTGGTTCCTTGTTGCTTTTGGTATGATTGGTTCATCATTATCAGGTGTTTCCTTTATGTCTCTTCCTGGTAATGTGATAAATGAGAACTTCTACTATTTGCCAATGGTATTTGGTATGTTCTTTGGCTATGCAATTATTGCAGGTTTGTTATTGCCATTGTATTTTAAATTGAATCTTACATCAATCTATTCATATCTTGAGCAGAGATTTGGTAAATTCAGTTATAAGACTGGTGCAATGTTCTTCCTTATTTCCAGATTGTTAGGAGCAACAGTAAGAACATTCCTTGTAATCTTTGTATTATATAACTTTGTATTTGGACCACTAGGTGTTCCTTTTGTAGTTGTTGCTATAGTATTTGTAGGACTTGCAATCCTATATACAATGAAAGGTGGTGTAAAGACAATGATTTATACAGATACTATCCAGACAACATTTATGATTGTTGCAATCATTGTTTCTGTAGGAGTTATCTGTAATCAATTGGATTGGAGCTTTACAGATTTGTTTGTAAATGTTCATAACAGTGATTTCTCAAATATGTTCAATACAGATACAACAGCTCCTACACATTGGGCTAAGAGATTCCTTAGCGGTGTCCTTATTCCAATTGCCATGACAGGTTTGGATCAGGCTATGATGCAAAAGAGCTTAAGCTGTAAGAACATTAAAGAGGCTCAAAAGAATGTTATGACATCTATCTTAATGATGATTCCTATTAACCTTCTTTTCCTAACTCTAGGTGCTGTATTGGCTATTTACGTCCAAGCAAATCCAGAGATTATTTCAGGTATCCTTAATGCTGCCGGTTCACCAGAGCCAGACAAGATATTCCCTACTGTAGCTTTGACATTAGGTCCAGTTGTAGGTGTAATCTTCTTTGTTGGATTGATTTCTGCAGCTTATCCTACTTGTGCAAATGCACTTACTTCTCTAACTACTTCTACATGTATTGATAT
>JAFYMJ010000253.1 GCA_017556665.1 Bacteroidales bacterium | reverse complement strand
TTATCTTGCTGCTTATCCTGCTGATCTTGCTGATTCTGCTGCTGGTTTTGCTGCTGATCCTGCTGGTTCTGTTGCTGGTTCTGTTGCTGGTTCTGCTGTTGGTTCTGCTGTTGGTTCTGCTGATCTTCCAACTTTTTCTTGGCATACATATAATTCTCTTTTGCATCCATATCATTAGGATTACGCACAAGAGAGTTCTTATATGCCTCTACAGCCTCTGAATATTTTTTCTGAGCCAAATAAGAATTTCCCAAATTATAGTAATAATCAGAAGAGAATGTAGGATTTTCCTCGGCCGACAACTCCCAGTCCACCTCATTCTTTATCCTTGCAACACTGTCAGATAGCTTGCCATAGAAGTTTTCTGCACCTGCAGCATCATTCTGCTTAACCAAAGTATTTGCCAGATTATAGTTACCTGCCAAAGATAAAGAATCTTTAAGCAGTGCTTTTCTATACTCAACTTCCGACTCCTTATATTGCTCTTTCTTAAAGAATCTGTTCCCTTTTCTAACCTCTTTCTTATCTGTTTGGGCAAATGCTCCCGTAGAGCATACCATAAGGGCCAATATAATTGCAAACATCCTTTTGCTTACTCTTCTGCTTCCTACCAGGAACTCCAACAACAAGAAAAACAATGCTATACCAAAGAAATACATATATTGCTCATCAAAATCTTCAAACACAACAGACTCGTATCTTTTTGCCTCCAGGTCTTTAAGTTCACTAATAATTGGGTTCAATCCAAACTCAGAATTTGAAGCACGAATATACGCACCATTACCCGCTACTGCAACACTCTCCAGAACCTTTTCATCCAGTTTGGTTACAACAATATTCCCATCCTTGTCTTTTAACAGGTCTCCATTTTCTCCCATTGGAATAGGTTTGCCATCTGGAGAACCTACACCAATACAGAATACCCTTATACCTAACTCTGCTGCCACTTTAGCCGCTTCTACCGGGTCATCCTCATGATTCTCTCCATCGGTGATAAGGATTATTGCCTTATTGTTCTCTTGCATGCTGGCCTCTGCACTAAAACTCTTTATAGCTGTGTTTATAGCATCGCCCAACGCTGTTCCCTGAACAGGAACCGACTCATTGTTTATTGTATTCAAAAATATTTTGGCAGAGACATAGTCTGTAGTAATAGGCAACTGTACAAAAGATTGTCCTGCAAAAACTATCAGACCTATTCTGTCTCCCTGCAATTTGTCTACAATGCGGGATATAGCCAGTTTGGCTCTCTCCAATCTGTTTGGTGTATAATCCTCTGCCAACATTGAATTGGATACATCCAATGAAATCATTATTTCCGATCCACTCCTTTGAGTCTCCTTAATTCTGGCACCCAGCTGAGGACGTGACATTCCCACAACAAAGAACAACCATGCAATAGAGAAAAACGTAAGTCTCACCCAACCTTTTGCTCTGGACCTGTATGGCATGAGTTTTTCCATAAGTTCCTTATCACCCAATTTTTCTATTTTCTTTCTGCGGTTCTTCTTATGCAACGCATACGCCACAAAGAAAAATGGGATAAGCAACACTAACAATAAATATTGTGCATCTGCAAAATGTATCATTGTACTATATCTCTTTTAATCAGGAATTTGTTTAACCACAAATGCTCTAAGCAACATCTCTACTGCAAAAGCAAGCAATGCAACCAAACCAAAATACATAAACAACTCTTTATAGATTGGGAATGAATCCACAATTGTCTTGCTTCTCTCCATCTTGTTAATCTCGCCATATATCTCCAATAACTTTGAGTTGTCTGTAGCTCTAAAATACTTTCCATCTGTCTCAAGTGCAATATCCTCCAAAAGAGCTTCATCAATTTGCACCTCAACATCCTGTATATCTACTCCATATGGTGTCATAACCGGATAAGGTGCAGTCCCCTCTGCTCCCACTCCAATTGTATATACCCTAACCCCATATGTTTTTGCAATCTCCGCAGCCATAGCAGGAGAAATCTCTCCAGAGTTGTTTACTCCATCGGTGAGTAAAATTACAACCCTACTTTTTGCCTGGGAATCCTTTAATCTTGCCACTGCTGTTGCAAGACCATTTCCTATAGCTGTTCCATCCTCTATAATTCCACACTCAATCTCCTTCATAAGGTTAATTAGTGTAGCCCTGTCGGTTGTTAGAGGAGACTGTGTATAGCTCTCACCCGCAAAAACAACTATTCCAATCCTATCCGATGGTCTCTCTGAAATAAATCTTATTGCAATATCTTTGGCCGCCCCTATCCTGTCTGGTTTAAAGTCCCTTGCAAGCATACTTGTAGAGACATCCATTGCCAACACTATATCTATACCCTCTGTATCTACCCTCTCAAAATCTGTAGCAGACCTTGGTCTGGCAATGGCAAACACAATGGCTGTAAGGGCTATAACCCTTAAGACAAAAGGGATGTGTCTCAATACCCTTTTCACATAACCACCCTTATATTGCCAAGGGGTTATTGAAGAGACTATCAAGTAAGGTTTTAACCCTTTTAACTCTCTGAATATATAGATGGCTATAACAACTGCAACAAGCAACAACAGCCATAATAAATGTGGATATTCAAAAAACATATTATTTAACCTCCCCTTTTTCCTTTTCCAGTTCCATTTCCTGCACAAAAGTTGTATTCACAAACCTTACAGCAACAATTATAGCTTCCTCGTTCTCTGCTGCCTGTGGCTTGAATTTGGCAAACTTAACCAAATCTGAATACTTGAACAGCTCATCAAGCTCATTGAAAGACTTCTTGTCTATATCCTTTCCCTTAAGACTGTCAATAATCTCTGTAGATGTCTTTTCCATTGCATTTACATTGAATCTCTCCTCTATGTATTCCCTTAATGTATCTGTAATGGCTGTATAATACTGCTTGTCCTTTCCTTCCTGCCACAATTTCTGATTTCTGATATTCTCCAGTTCTCTTAAAGCAACTATATGAGCCGGATCTTTTACAATTGGTTTACCAAAGAAATCCTTATTCTCCCTTTTGTACTTAATATATCTGAATATCAGATATACAAGACCAATTATTACCAATGCAAGAAGTATCCAAGGGAAAACTTCTGCAAATGTAACGGGATATGTCAACTGCCCCTTTAAAGGTCTTATCTGGAAATTTGCTGTATCAACTTGTACATTAACTACCTCAATTGATGGAGTATCAAAGTATAATGTATCACCATCCTTTGATACTGCAACAGGATTGGGAAGCTTAAAGTATCCACTGTCAAAAGAGGTTAGCAGAACCTTTGCATTAAGATGCTTGATTCCATCTTCTATTGAAAGGGTATCAATCTTAAAATCATGTACAATGCATAATTTGGATGCATTGTCATACAATGATTCTTCTCCCTGCAATTGAATGTTTGCATACGATTCTACAACAGGTGCATATGGAGCAAACACCACATCTTTATTCTCTGGAATATCAAACTCCAGATTCCATACTACCTGATCACCTAT
>JAFYMJ010000252.1 GCA_017556665.1 Bacteroidales bacterium | reverse complement strand
GCTGAAGATTTACACCTAAGGTAATGTTATATTTCTCCTCTTGCTTCATAAAGTTCAGCTCTGCCTGTTGTGTAATGAATGTATTCTCTATATAAGATGTATATTGGTAATCCATTACGTTATACACCCCAGAACCATTTTTATCATAAGTCTCCTTATCTGAATCTGTCTTTCTGAATGTATATCTGTATGCACCCTCAACAAAGAAATTCTTTCCTAACGGTTCTGTATATGAAATTCTACCAGCAATCACATTACTGCGCTCTCTCTTGTTGTAGTTCTGGTCTATAACATCAACACCAGATTGTACACCGGATGCATCATAGTAATTGGTTACAGACTCATTAAAGCCGTCAATGAAATTGTTTGAGTAATTATAGTTTACAGAGATAGACATTGTTCTCCCTGGCTTGCCAAATTTCTGTCTCCATAAAAACTGTGAACCAAAGCTCTCATTGTGGTTATCTCCATAAGATTTGCTTTGACCCGCATTGGTCATCACATCATTTGTTTTTGTCTCAAACTCATTGAATGAATCAAAATCACCCCTACCAATATTCACTCTTGGTCTAATCAGGAACGATGCATTTTCAGTAATTTTGTAATCTATTTCACCACCAAATCTGAATCCGTCTGTAGAAGTAAGGTCATATCCTGTTTCATGGCTGTGCATTGTTTTGCCACCCTGGAGCATTGTTGTCTTATCTTTGGTTTCTGTAACATATTTCTCACCACCATTGTACAACATATTACCCTCAAGTTCAAGTTTCTTGTCATCGGTAACCAAATTACCGTTAACACCACCCATCCAAGATGTAATCTCGCCATTTCTACCAAAGCCAAAACCTCCGCCGCCTCCCATTCCGTTACGCATTCCACCCATCATTGAGCCGGCCATATCGGTAAATCCTCTGTTATTGGTATTATTTACATTACCGATAATACTGATTTGAGATTTGTCGGTGAATCTACCAATCATTGCAGCACCCTCATATCTTCCTTTCTCCTGCATTGGGTCATAACCTCCACCGGCACCCATATTACCAAACCAGCCTCTCATCATACCCTTCTTTATGCCCAAATCCAAAACTGTCTCCTCCTCACCATCATCAATACCTGTAAACTCAGCCTGATCTGATTTCTTCTCCACAATTCTAACTTTATCTACAATTTTTGCAGGAAGGTTCTTGGTAGCAAGAGTAGGGTCATCCAAAAAGAATGTCTTTCCATCAATCATAATTTTGGTAATCTCCTTACCACCAGCTGTAATCTTACCCTCTGAATCTATCTCAACACCTGGAAGCTTCTTAATTAACTCCTCAAGCATATCTGTTTCATTTACCTTAAATGAAGATGCGTTGTACTCAATTGTATCTTTCTTAACCACAATCTGATTGGCAACATCTGTTACAACTACAGCATCTAGCAGATTTACATCTTCAGACACTAACAAATCGCCATATTCGTTGGCACCTTTCTTTACATCAAACACAAATTTCTTTGGTTTGTAACCCATAAATTCAAAAGAGAATGTACCCCTTCCAACAGGAAGTCCCTGAAGCACCACAATACCCTCTGTATCTGTAAGGGCATACTTTCTTGGTTTTGCATCACCAACATACTTCACCGACAATGTTCCAAACTCTATAGGTGCACTTGTAAGCGAATCAATTATACGTGCCTTAAAGTATGTACCTTTTGCTTTTGTCCCCACTTGAGGGTCCTCCTCTACACTGCTATATGCATATAGGCTTGAGCCACTTAACAAAACTAAAATTGTGGCTAACCCCACACAGCATAATAATCTTTTTAACATCTCTTTTGTCTATTTTAATTGTTCCCCTTTTTGACTATTCAAGAGGACAAAAGTTTAATTCTATTATAATTATTTTACCTTATTTGGATTATTTTTCACAAAATCTTCCCAACTGCGGCAAGAGCTTACCTTCTGGGATATTTTTTCGCCGCTAAAATGGTGGCATAATGCAATTGCCAAAGCATCTGTTGCATCCAAATATTGTTGTGGAATACAAATGTCCAGAATTTTTTGGGCCATTAAGGCAACCTGCTCTTTTGATGCAGCTCCCTTTCCTGTCACCGACAACTTTACGCTTCTTGGTGCATACTCAAAAATAGGAATCTCCTTTTTAAGTGCAGCTGCAATGGCAGCTCCCTGAGCTCTCCCCAACTTTAGCATAACTTGTGGGTTCTTTCCGTAGAAAGGGGCCTCAATAGCCAATTCATCGGGAGCATACTTTTCTATAAGCAAAGTAACTTGCTCCATAATTGCTTTAAGAGTAACAAAGTGGTCCTTCTCCTTTTTAAGGTTTATTACCCCCATATTCACATACCTGACACTTTTTCCCAATACATGAACAATCCCAAAACCCAATATCTGGGTTCCGGGATCTATTCCAAGTATTATCTTGTCAAGGTTTTTGTTACTCATTAACAATCTTATTACTCTATTACTGAGAAACCTGCAAATTTGGCCAAAGCCTCTGGCAAGTGAATTCTTCCTTGCTCATCCTGATTGTTCTCAATTAGTGCTGCAAGAATTCTTGGCAAAGCCAATGAACTGCCGTTAAGTGTATGGGCCAATTGGGTTTTACCCTGATCATCTTTATATCTAAGTTTCATTCTGTTAGCTTGGAAACTCTCAAAGTTTGAAACAGAACTTACCTCTAACCAACGTTGCTGAGCCTCTGAGTATACCTCAAAATCATATGTAATGGCAGAAGTAAAACT
>JAFYMJ010000251.1 GCA_017556665.1 Bacteroidales bacterium | reverse complement strand
TGAGCCATATAACTTCCACAATCTTAATTTAAGGTTATCTCTCCCTTACTATGTGGATTACTCACTGCAAGAGACTAAAGAGTTTCTTATGAAATACAGAGCCATTTGTGCAACAGAACCTTCCCCTTTTGCATATCAGGGATATGATATTACCAAGTATTTCATAAAGATGTTCTGCAAATATGGCCCTAACTTTATCCATAAAGAAAAATTGGACCGTATGCAAATGATACAATCCAATTTCAACTTTATTAAAGAGTCCCCTTTGGATGGATTTATAAATAAAGGGACTACAAATATTGTCTATAACAAAGATTACTCTTTTTCTGTTATATACTAGCTTTATACTTGTTTGATAACCACTGGGCTGTCTCCATATCCAGATATGGGGCAATGGTATTGCACACATGCATATTGTAAGAATTTATCCAATCCTTTTCGCTTTGCGACAGCAAATTTGGCAATACGCACGATAAATCTACTGGAACAAGTGTAAGAGTCTCAAAGTTAAGGAATGTATTGAAAGAATTATATTCACACTCTCTTACAAGTATTACATTCTCTGTTCTTATACCATATTGGTCTGGAATATATACTGCAGGCTCGTTAGATATTACCATTCCTTGAGCCAATGCAACGGGATTTTCCTCCATTCTGATGCTTTGAGGACCTTCATGCACACACAAATAGTGTCCTATACCATGTCCTGTTCCGTGGAAGTACATTACGCCATCACTAAAAAGTGGACCTCTTGCCAAGATATCCAACTGGCTACCCCTTGTTCCTTGTGGGAACTTAGCCATTGACAGTGCAATCATCCCTTTTAGAACCAAAGTGTAATGTCTCTTTTGCTGCTCTGTTAGTGTACCAATTGGAATAGTTCTGGTTGTATCTGTCGTTCCATATGGATAGTGGGCACCGGTATCCATCAAAAGGAAATTGTTGTTCCCTATAATTTGTGCACTCTCTTCTGTAGCACTGTAATGAGGCAATGCTGCAGCCTTTCCAAAAGCAACAATTGGTTCAAAGCTCTCTCCTTTGTAGTCTGGAGATTCTTTTCTGAACTCTATCAGTTTCTCCCCTATTGTCCACTCATTTATCGGCTGAGAAGAAGCTAAAGAATCATCTATATATTTAAGGAGCTTGCACCAAGCTTTTCCATCTTCCAGAAAGGCTTTTCTGAATCCCTCTTTTTCCCAATTGTTTTTAATTGCTTTAAAATAATTTATTGTTCCTCCCAATGTTGGATCTTCAATAAAAGTTGCTCCAGGAATATCAAGAGCATTATAATCCCTTACTGTAACACTCCCTTTTGAACAGATACGCAAAGTTGATGCTGGAATCTGCTGCAAAGTTTGAGTGAATGAGCTATATGGATGCAGCTCTATACCCTGAGATATAAGATGCTTGTTTAGCTCATCTCCAACACTGTCTAGATCTACAAAAAGATGTACTGCTGTATTTGTAACAACTGCATAAGATTGTGGTACAGGATTATAATCTATATCTGTCCCTCTTATATTGCAAAGCCAGGCTACCTGGTCACACGCACTTACAATATAAACAAACATCTGTTCCTTTATATTCAACGCCTCTGCAACTCTGTTAAACTTGCTTTTGGCACTTTCCCCTGCATACTTTACATCCAGTGAGATTATTGGGTTAAATACAAGTGTTGGCCTGTTTTCCCATATATCTGCAAAAAGGTCATCTACAAGTTCAACTGTACAAGGTTTCAACTCCTGTTGCAGCTTTTCATACTCACTGTAAGAGAATAATGCCCTGTCTATAGCAACCTTTCCCCCATCTGGATACTGGTTCAATATCCACTCCCATATTGCAGGTGTTTGAGGCATCTTTAGCTTCATTAACCTTATATCACTCCCCTTAAGTTGCTCTTGCGCCTGAATGAAGTATCTTGAATCTGTCCAAAGGGCAGCAGATTTCTCTGTTACAACCAGTGTACCTGCAGAGCCGTCAAACCCACTAAGCCACTCTCTAATTTTATAATAGTTTTGTGTATACTCCCCAAAATGAGGATCATTCGTAGGTATAATAACAGCAGAAACCCCCATTTCTGAGAGTTTCTGTCTTAGCATACCTAATGCTTTTGTTCTGTACATAAATTAATTATTTAAGTAAAGATGCTGCATCAAGGTTATTTTTCTCTATATCTTTAAAGTAGTTTACTGTACCAACTTTAAGCTCAATAGTAGCTGCATCATCACAAACAATGATTCCTTTTGGATGTGTTTGAAGAACACTTACAGTCCACATATGGTTAACAGCACCCTCTACTGCATGATACAAAGCTCTAGCTTTAGCGTGGCCATTAGCAAGGATAAGAACCTCCTCTGAATCCATAATTGTACCAACACCTACAGTAAGAGCTGTTTTAGGTACCAAGTTAATGTCGTTTCCAAAGAAACGAGAGTTTGCAATTATAGTATCTGTTGTTAAAGATTTTACTCTTGTTCTTGAGCTTAGAGAAGAACCTGGCTCGTTAAATGCAATGTGACCATCTGGGCCAATACCACCCATAAACAATTTGATTCCGCCATAAGATTTAATCTTTGCCTCATATCTTGCACACTCTGCCTCTGGATCCTCTGCATTACCATTAAGAATGTTTACATTCTCTTTCTTAATGTCAATATGTTGGAAGAAGTTTTTCCACATAAAAGTATGGTAGCTCTCCTCATGATCCTCTGGAAGTCCAATATACTCATCCATGTTGAATGTAACAACGTTTGCAAAAGATACTTTACCCTCTTTGTGAAGTCTGATAAGCTCTTTGTATGTTCCAAGTGGAGTTGAACCTGTAGGCAAACCTAAAACATATGGTTTCTCTGGTGTTGGAGCAAACTCATTAATTCTTTTAACAATGTAAGCAGCAGCCCATTGAGATAATTTTGAATACGACTCTTGAATTACTAGTCTCATAACTGATTTTTTTATATAAATATTATTAAATTTTCTTTTTAGTTGCCAAGCAGTTCTTTTGCATTAGCTATTGCAGCCTGCGAAAGTTCACTTCCGCTTAACATTCGTGCGATTTCTGTTACCCTCTCCTCTCCTGTAATCTCTCTTATTCTTGATTTTGCAATATTATTTTCAAACTCCTTATATACAAGCAAGTGAGTTTTTCCCTTACTTGCAATTTGAGGCAAGTGTGTTATTGCAAAAATCTGCATAGACTCACCCATCTTTCCAATAAGGGTTCCCATCTTATCTGCTATGCTTCCCGATACACCTGTATCAATCTCATCAAAAATCATTGTAGGCATACCTGTATACTCAGCCATCAATGCCTTTATGCACAACATTATTCTGGATAACTCTCCTCCCGATGCAACCTTTTGCAGAGGGATAGGTTTTTTGTCTCCATTTGCAGAAAAAAGGAACTCAATATCATCTTTTCCCTGCATTTTGTAGTCATTGGATGGAGAAAGGGATATCTCGAATACTGCATACGGCATCTGAAGTTCCCTAACTTTTTGTTCCAACACCTGTTGCAACCCTTTTACAGCCTTCTCTCTCTTGTGAGTCAGTTGCTGTGCAACCAGATTCCTCTGTTTTGTTACAGCCTCTATTCTGCTGCTCAGTTCATCTCTCTTGCTGTATGACAATGTAGCATCCTGCAACTGCAAATCCAACTCTTCACGTATAGCAATAAGTTCCTCTACCGTTTGAACCGAATGTTTCCTCATTAGCGAGTAAAGCAATGCAATTCTGTTGTCAACAATCTCCAATTGCTCCGGTGAACATACTATATCTTCCCCAATATCCTCCAATTCACCCTCAATATCTTTACACTCAATCCTGCAAGTCTCTAACCTTGACACAATTTCATCCAATTTGGGTACAAAGGTAGAACACTTTTGCAAAATATTTGTAGCTTCTTTCAAATTCTGCACAATTGAACAACCCATTGGCCTGAAAAGTTCAATTGACTGATATATTGAGCTTTTAATTTGCTCTGCATTAGCCAGTTGCTTTTGCAAAGCCTCCAACTCCTCCAATTCACCCTCTTTAAGTTTTGCCTCAAGCAATTGATCCAACTGGAACTCCTTATAATCTCTGTCTCTCTCCCCTTGTTGAATCTGCTCCTGGACTTTGGCAAGTTCAGACTTTAATCCTGCCAATTCTGTATACAAAGTCTGATACTCCTTTAATGTTTCAACCGAATTGGCAAAATAATCCAACACATTCATCTGATATGACTGGTTAGCCAACAACAAATGCTGGTGTTGTGCATGTATATCAATTATCTTGGAAGAGACATCTGCCAAAGCAGCCATTGTTGCCGGCTCATCATTTATAAAGCTTCTGCTCCTTCCATTTGCAGATATCACCCTTCTTAAAATAATTTCCTCACCGTTATTGTCAAACTCCCCCTCTACTACACAATTTCTGTTGCTGTCCTTTACAACCATAGCATCTGCCTTTGCCCCCAATAGCAACGACAATGCCCCCATAAGAATAGATTTTCCCGCACCGGTTTCACCTGTAATAATGATTAGACCATTGGGAAACTCTATATCCAAATTCTCTATAAGAGCATAGTTTTGTATAGTAAGTCTCTTTAACATTACATTAGGTTTTCAATATTGTCCAAAATATCCTTCGCTACATCCTGTTTCATCTTAAGCCCGTACTCCTTTGGCTGGCCGTTCTTGAAAAACATTGTAACCTTATTTGTATTGTAACCAAATCCCGCACCCGCATCCTGCATTGAATTAAGGACAATCATATCCAGATTCTTTCTTGCAAGTTTCTCTTGTGCGTTCTGTTTCTCATTATTTGTTTCCAGAGCAAATCCAACGGTAACGCATCCCTCTGGTTTGTTTTTTCCTACCCAGGCTGCTATATCCTGCGTTGGGGTAAGCTCCAGACTATAATTTTCTTTTCCCCTCTTAACTTTCTGAGTCTCTTTATTTACTACAGTAAAGTCTGCCACTGCAGCACATAAAACTATAACATCAGACTCAGATGTGTGCTCAGATGTCTTTTTAAACATCTGTTGGGCAGATTCCACATCAATAACCTCTATGTTGGGATAACTCAACTTTATATTTACAGGCCCACTTACAACAGTAACTTTTGCTCCTCTGCTTGCCGCCTCTTTTGCTATGCTGTATGCCATCTTCCCCGATGAATGGTTGGTTATATACCTCACCGGATCAATGGCCTCTCTGGTAGGTCCAGCAGTAATAAGGATTCTCTTCTCCTTTAAAGGGGAGCCATCCGTTAGTAGAGAGTCTATAATTTGGGCAATTTTTTCAGGCTCCTCCATTCTCCCTTTACCCTCCAGTCCACTGGCCAGTTCACCGCTCTCGGGCTCAATAATATATACACCTCTCCGTTTTAGAGTCTCAAGATTCTCTTGTGTAGAAGGATGCTTATACATATCAAGGTCCATTGCAGGTGCCACTGCAACTTTACACTTTGCAGAGAGGTATGTG
The DNA here is from genome assembly GCA_017556665.1 of Bacteroidales bacterium. GTDB lineage: Bacteria > Bacteroidota > Bacteroidia > Bacteroidales > UBA932 > Egerieousia. The sequence continues at coordinate 1,907 of JAFYMJ010000251.1, read as the reverse complement.
GTAAGAAGCAGGTTGTCGGCGACCCCATTGACCATTTTACCAATTGTATTGGCTGTGCATGGAGCTATAACATACAAATCTGCCCAAAGCCCCAAAGATACATGGCTGTTCCAATCCCCATTCTCTGGGTTGTAAAAATCTACCAGAATTGGATTTTTGGTAAGTGTAGCCATAGTCAAAGTGGTGATAAATTGTTTTGCCATTTCTGTCATAACAACTTTCACCTCTGCACCTTCTTTAACAAGAGCCCTTGCCAGCACTGCGCACTTATAAGCAGCTATACTGCCTGTAATGCCCAATATAATGTGTTTTCCCTTTAACATAAGGGTATTTTTATGCCTCTATTTTTCTTGAATAAATCTCTCCAGATTGGAACTCTTTAATAGCAACTAGAGTTGGTTTTGGCAATTTCTCATAGTGACGTGAAATCTCAATTTGCTCTCTGTTCTCAAAAGTTTCCTCTAGAGTATCTGCATAAGTTGAGAACTCTTCAAGTTTTGCACTTAGCTCCAATTTTACCTCAGCTGCAATTTGATTTGCTCTTTTTGCAATAATCATTGTTGACTCATAAATATTGCCAGTTGGCTCTGCAAGCTCAGATAAATTTCTGGTAACAGTGTTACCGTAAACTTTGTACTCTTTTTTCTCCATTTTATATTATATCTCTAATTTATTTCTACTCTACTTTATTTGTATTGTCGTTTTCATTCTTTGTGTACTTTGACGCTTTCTCAAAGCAGTCATCAAGTTCATCTCTGAATTTACTCTCGGGATACTCACTTATGAAAAGATAATAGTCATCTACAAAATCCATATATCTTTCCTTTTGTTTCTGATGAATACTGTTGTACGCATACTTGTAAGAAGACATTGCTGTGTAGTAAAGAATCTCCTCTCTGTACTGGTTTTCAGCATTCTCCTTCAATACATTCTTAAGTGCATATCTGGAAGCTTTGTAATCTTGCATTGTATAATACAATTTGGCTGATTCAAAACTTTTCTTCTCCATTCTGCCAACCAAATCTGTCATCATCTCCTTACACTCCGGAATATACTCACTATTTGGATAGTTGTACATGAACTCACTCATAATGGCCATTGCTTTCTTTGTTGGTGTAGGATCCAGCTCATATCTGTATGTTGACTCATACAGACATTTTACTCTGTAGTATGCACCTTTCTCTGTAAAGGCACTTCTTGGATAAACCTCAATGAACTTTGCCAAAATTGTCTCTGCACTTTGATAATCTTTCCAACGGTATGTACTTAGACCATGATAGAAAGCAACAGTATCTTCTTGTGGTGTACCTTGGACAGCCAGATTAAGGTTATCAAACAACTCTATTGCTCTCTTATATTTCTTTTCATTAAAATACTTTAGTGCATACTCGTATTTCTTTGATACATCTGTACCACTAAGCAACTTGTCATAACTGGTTGTACATGCAGAAAAGACCACACCCAAACCAAGAAGGATTATAAGAATTTGTTTTTTCATCAAATGTAAATTTTACTAAAACCTATAAGCAAATAGCGCACCAGAATTTTTTAGTTGTTCTCCTGTAAGAATTTCTCTGCATCCATTGCCGCTCTACACCCGCTTGCTGCCGCAACAATTGCTTGTCTGTATATAGGGTCCTGTACATCACCGGCTGCAAACACTCCAGGTACATTTGTCTTTTGTGTCTTTGCATCTGTTATGATGTAACCTTCGTTGTTGGTCTCGACATATGGTTTGAACACCTCTGAGTTAGGGTGATGGCCAATAGCCAGGAAGAATCCGTGAATTTTGATTTCACTCTCCTGATTTGTCTTGTTGTTAATTAGCGCTGCCCCTGTAACTCCAAATTCATCACCAAGAATCTCTTTAGTGTTTGTATTCCACAATACCTCAATATTTGGTGTAT
>JAFYMJ010000250.1 GCA_017556665.1 Bacteroidales bacterium | reverse complement strand
TTTACGCACATCCATTCTGTCCATTCCTACATAAAGGCCAGCCTCTGGAGACAATGTTGCATCTGCATTAAAGATATCTATAGTTTCAAGATTGTGAGTCTTGCCCAACATATAGTCATTTGTATCGTGGGCAGGGGTAACTTTAAGACAACCTGTACCAAACTCCACATCTACATATCTGTCCTCAATTACAGGAATTGATCTGCCTACAAGTGGTACAATTACCCTTTTACCTTTCAACCAAGAATTTTTAGGATCTTTTGGATTGATACACATTGCAGTATCACCCATAATTGTCTCAGGACGGGTAGTTGCAACAACAGCATATCTTCTGCCGTTTGCATCTCTATGGATAATCTGATGTTTTACTGTAGGGTCAAACGGATCGTCGGGATTAAGAGTAACTGCACCCTCCAACTCTCCATCTGTAGAATTGGCAGGCTCATCTACAAAATATTTCAAATAATATAGTTTACTCTTTTCGTCTCTGTATATAACCTCCTCATTACTAAGGGCTGTTTGAGCTTTAGGATCCCAGTTTACCATTCTTAAGCCACGGTAAATAAGACCTTTGTTATATAAATCAACAAAAACTTTAATTACGCTGGCACTTCTCTCCTCATCCATAGTAAACGCTGTTCTGTCCCAATCACAGCTTGCACCAAGCTTTCTAAGTTGTTGAAGAATAATTCCACCATGCTCATTTGTCCAGTCCCATGCATGTTTCAAAAATTCCTCTCTTGTAAGGTCACTTTTTTTAATTCCCTTCTCCGATAATCTTTTTACAACCTTGGCTTCAGTGGCAATTGAGGCATGATCTGTTCCTGGAACCCAACATGCATTTTTACCCTTCATCCTTGCTCTTCTGATAAGAATATCCTGAATGGTATTGTTCAACATGTGTCCCATATGCAATACACCTGTCACATTTGGTGGAGGAATTACAATTGTATATGGCTCTTTTTCATTAGGTTCCGAGTGAAAGAATTTATTATCCACCCAATATGAATACCATTTATCCTCAATGGTTGCCGGGTTATATTTTGCAGGAATTTCCATATTTATAATTACACTAATTTTTTACAAGTAAAATTCAAAGTTACAAAGTTAATTAAATAAAATATGTTGCAAAATTGATTTTGAAAGAAAATATCCACTATATTTGTTGGGTTATATCAATTATGTGCAAAAAACATGGAAGATAACAGACAAAATAGTATAAATATAGATTTACCTGCAGACATTGCACAAGGCTCCTATGTAAATCTTTCTATTGTAGGACACTCGTCCAACGAATTCATTATGGATTTTGTAAGACTGATGCCAGGCATGCCAAAAGCCAGCGTAACCAACAGACTTATAATGACTCCAGAAAACGCCAAAAGATTCCTTCATACACTTATGGACAACATAAAAGGTTACGAAGACAAATTTGGGGAAATAAAACTAAATAACGATAACAATAATAATGTACCAATGGGATTTGGCTCTCCAAATGCCCAAGCATAGACAAAATAATCATGACTAAGAAATTAAAAATTGTTGTTCTAGCCAAACAAGTTCCAGATACAAGAAATGTTGGAAAGGACGCAATGACTCCAGAGGGAACTGTAAACAGGACTGCTCTTCCTGCCATTTTTAATCCAGAAGACATGAATGCTCTTGAGCAGGCACTCCGCATAAAAGAGACTATGCCAGAGTCAGAAGTACTGTTACTTACAATGGGCCCCGCTAGAGCGGCTGAAATTATAAGAGAGGGACTGTTCAGAGGTGCTGATGGTGGTATTCTGCTTTCAGACAGAAAATTTGCAGGAGCTGATACCCTTGCAACATCGTATGCATTATCACAGACTATAAAACAAATCAATCCAGATATCATATTGGCTGGAAGACAGGCAATTGATGGTGACACTGCACAAGTAGGTCCACAAGTTGCAGAAAAACTTGGTATTCCGCAAATAACCTACGCAGAAGAGATTATGGAAGTTTCTGCAGATAGCATCACAATCAAACGCAGATTAGAGAGAGGTATTGAGGTTGTAACTTCTACCCTACCTGCACTTGTAACAGTACATGCTACAGCTGCAAAATGCCGTCCAAGACATGCCAAACAAGTTATGAAACATAAATACACTCCTATAATAGAGTGGAATGCAGACAAAATTGGAGGAGAAGACAGCAGCTATGGATTGTCGGGATCACCTACAAAAGTAAAGAAAGTGGAAAATATTGTATTCCAGGCTAAAGAGGCTAAGAAACTTACATCTAGCGATGCCGATATTGACGCTTTGATTGGTGAATTGATTGCCAATCATACAATTGGATAATAAACACAAGTCTCATACATATAATTTGAAAGGAAATGAATAATATTATAGTATTTTGCGAAACAGACAATGGCAAATTATGCGATGTGAGCTTGGAGTTGCTTACAAAAGCAAGATCATTGGCAACAACATTAAATTGCCAGTTGGAAGCATTATTGATAGGCCATAATGTAGAGAATCTACAAAATGAGCTATATAAATATGGTGTATCAACAATACACCTTGCAGATGATGCACAACTGGAATTCTACAGAACACTTCCTTATGCATCTATAGCAATCTCTCTATTCAAACAGGAGCAACCACAAATTGCACTCTTTGGAGCAACTTGTATTGGAAGAGATTTGGCTCCAAGAATATCAAGTGCACTTCATAGCGGTTTGACAGCAGACTGCACCAGCCTTGAGATTGGAGACCATCAGGACACTAAAGGAAATAAATGGGAAAACCTTTTGTACCAGATAAGACCAGCATTTGGCGGAAACATCATTGCAACAATTGTAAATCCGGAGCACAGACCTCAAATGGCAACCGTAAGAGAGGGTGTAATGAAAAAAGAGGAGTTGCCACAACCTGTAAATGGAACAATTAAAAGAATTGATGTAAAAGGAATCCTTACAGATGCCGATTATGCAGTTAAAATTATAGAAAGACACATAGAAGAAAAGAAAATAGATATTAAAGGTTCCCAAATTGTTGTAGCAGGAGGTTACGGTGTAGGAAGCAAAGAGAACTTTAAACTGTTGTTTGATCTTGCAAAAGTTTTAGGTGCAGAAGTTGGAGCATCAAGAGCAGCTGTTGATGCAGGATTTGTTGAAAGAGAGAGACAAATTGGACAGACAGGTGTAACAGTGAGACCGAAATTATTTATATCTATAGGTATTTCCGGTCAGATCCAACATACTGCGGGAATGGATCAGTCATCTATGATCATTTCAATAAACAATGATCCAAACGCTCCTATTCACCAAATTGCAGACTACTCTATAATTGGTGATTTAAATGAAGTATTACCTAAGATGATTGCATCTTACAAAAAACACAGCAAATAATTATGGCTAACTTTTATAAAGATAATTCAGATTTGAAATTTCAGTTCAACCACCCCCTAATGGGCAAGATTGTTGAACTTAAAGAGGATGGATTTAAAGATTTTGGCAAATATGACTATGCTCCCAACAGTGTTGAAGATGCAATAGATTCATACGACAGGGTAATGGACATCATAGGAGAAATTTGTGCAGAAACAATAGCTCCCAATGCAGAACAGGTAGATCATGATGGCCCTGTATGTGCCAATGGAAGAATTACATATGCAAAAGGAACTCAAGAAAACCACGATACATTAACTAAAGCAGGAGTATATGGATTGAACCTTCCAAGAGAGTATGGTGGATTGAACTTTAGTATGGTTCCTTATGTTATGGCTGCAGAGCTTGTATCAAGAGCTGATGCAGGATTCGCAAAC
>JAFYMJ010000249.1 GCA_017556665.1 Bacteroidales bacterium | reverse complement strand
TCCTTTATATATATGAAGCAGGACAGGACTTTGTGTTGTTGTATGGAAATAAACCCGCAAGTTGCCATCTTCTGGAATATATCCACTTTTAAGTTCACTCAAGTCTCTTTGTGCATTTCCCGACAAATTATTGTTGGCAACCATGTATAGAACCACAGTTTTTCCTTTTGTCTCTATTACTGGAGGTTCTTCCAAAACAGGCTCGCAAGATGCAAGAGAAAATGCAATACTTAATATAACCGTATATAATATTGGCAGATAGCCTTTTGTAAATACTCTCATTTTCTTAATTTTTAAATACAAAATAGACAGCAAGTACCAAAAATATGAATGCTATAAGGTGATTCATTCTAAAGCTTTCTGTTTTAAAGAACAATGCAGAAAATCCTATAAAAATCACTAATGTAATTACTTCCTGAATAACTTTAAGCTGAACAAGATTAAATGGACCGCCAAACCTGTCGGAACCTATTCTGTTTGCCGGTACCTGAAAGCAATATTCAAAAAGGGCAATTAACCAGCTTATTACTATAAATGCAACAAGCCCCCATTTTGGAAATAATTTTTCTGTATTGAACTTCAAGTGCCCATACCATGCCAATGTCATAAAGCAATTGCTTATAATTAGCAGCAGTATAGTTATTAAACCTCTTCCCATTCCAGATTCTGTTTTTAGTACAAATAAACATTTATAAACAGCAAAATTATGAAAATTTAGTATATATTTGCTCTTTATGAACAGAAATTTACAAATTATGAAGCTTATTAAAACTATGTTATGTATTTGTGGGTTTGGTTTATTTGCCGCTTCTTGTTCAAATAAAGCCCAAACCAATGAGCCGTTTAAATATACGGTAGACGAGTTTGCAGATTTGCAAGTTCTTAGATATGAAATCCCAGGATGGGACTCATTGACCCTAAAACAGAAAGAGTATATCTATTTCTTAAGTGAGGCTGCAAAATGTGGTAGAGATATCATTTATGTGCAGAACTTTAAATATAACCTAAGAATAAGAAGAACTCTGGAGAAAATTTTAACAGATTATACTGGAGACAAAGAGTCTGAAGAGTACAAAAATTTTGAAGTGTATGCCAAAAGAGTGTTCTTTAGCAACGGTATTCACCACCACTATGCAGAGGATAAAATTATTCCATCGTGTTCACAAGATTATTTTAAAACTTTAATGCTTGCAGTTGGAATAAATGAAAAAGAGTGTGAGTTTATCCTTCCTGTAATTTTTGACCCTAATCTTTATGCCCAAAGAAAATATACAGGTAAAGAGGAGGATCTTATAGCTGCATCTGCAGTAAACTTCTATGGAGAGGGTGTTACCAAAGATGAGGTTAATGCTTTCTATAAAAAGATGATGGATCCAAAAGATAAGACCCCTATTTCATATGGTCTTAACAGCAAACTTGTAAAGGAGGATGGAAAACTTGTTGAGCAAGTATATAAAGTTGGTGGCAGATTCTCAAACTCTCTTAATGCAATCATAATTTATTTGGAGCGTGCTATGCAAGCTGCAGAGAATGATGTTCAAAGAGACTACACTCAAAAACTTATAGATTACTACAAATCAGGTGATTTGGAGAAATGGGATGAGTATAATATTGCATGGGTACAGGATACCCAATCTCAAATTGATTATATCAATGGCTTTGTAGAGGATTACAACGATCCTCTAGGTAGAAAAGCTACATGGGAGGCTGTTGTAAACTTTAAGGATATTGAGGCATCTCACAGAACTCAGGTTATTAGTGACAATGCACAATGGTTTGAGGATAATTCTCCGGTAGATGCAAGATTCAAAAAGAAAGAGGTAAAAGGTGTATCTGCTAAAGTAATTACAGTAGCATGTCTTGCCGGTGACTGTTTCCCTGCCACAGCTATTGGTATCAACTTGCCTAATGCAGATTGGATCAGAAAAGACTATGGCTCTAAATCTGTTACTATTGCAAATATTACAGATGCATATAACAAAGCGGCAGAGGAGTCTCCAAAAAGCATTACAGGAGAGTTCTCATACAGCGATGTGGAAAAAGAGCTTATTAAGAAATATGGTAACCTTACCGGCAATCTTCACACAGACTTGCATGAGTGTTTAGGCCATGGTTCTGGACAACTTCTTCCTGGTGTATCTGCAAGTGCATTGGCTGAGTACAGTTCTACATTAGAGGAGGCAAGAGCTGATTTGTATGGTTTATATTACGTTGCAGATCCTAAACTTATTGAGTTAGGCATTTTACCTGATGACCAAGCATACAAAGCTGAGTATGTAAACTTTATTGTAAACGGTCTGTTTACACAATTCAACAGAATTGAGTTGGGCAAAACCAACACAGAGGCACATATGCAAGACAGAAAGCTTATTGCAGAGTGGTGCTATGAGCAAGGTTTAAAAGCTAATAACCCAGGTGCAGAGAAAGATGTTATTGAGAAAGTTGTAAGAGAGGGCAAGACATATTTTGTAATTAACGATTATCAGGCACTAAGAGGTTTGTTTGGAAAACTTTTGTCGGAGATTCAAAGAATCAAGTCAGAAGGTGACTACAATGCAGGTAAAGAGTTGGTAGAGAAATATGCTGTTAACATAGATCCAGCACTTCATAAAGAGGTTAAAGAGAGATTTGCAGCATTGGAGCTTAAATCATACAAAGGCTTTGTAAACCCAACAATTGAGCCGGTATATGGCGACAATAATGTTATAGTAGATTATAAGGTTGTATATCACGATAACTTTATTGAGCAACATTTGGAGTATGGCAAGAAATACTCTTTTGAGAATGCTATGGCAGAGTAGTTGAATTCTCTGTAAAATTATAATCCCGATGCACTTTGTAAATAAGATTGCATCGGGATTTTTACTTTTATAGTCCAAGAAGCCTTTCTATATCTCTCCTCTCTTTCTTTGTTGGCCTACCTGCTCCTCTGTCTCTTTTTAGGAATATGACCTCATTTGGGGCATTCAGTTTGTCAAGTTCACTCTGAGGTGTAATGTTTGTTGCATAATTGGGAACAAGAGCCGCACCTTGTCTTTTATCCAACGGCTGCAGGACAAGATACTCATATCTGATTGGCCCTTTGCGAACCATTATCCTGTCACCACTCTTGATTGTTTTGGATGATTTGGCTTCGCAATCATTTATAAATACCTTTCCTGTTCGGCAAGCCTCAGCCGCATCAGACCTTGTTTTAAAGACCCTTATAGCCCAAAGGTATTTGTCTATTCTAACATCCTCCATTATTCTCCACAATTGCAGTTATGATCATGACAGTGACAGTGTCCATGTTCATGTTCATGTTCATGATAATTCAGGTATGCATCTTCTTCCTCAATTTGAGGCATAAATACCTCCAGCAGATGAGGATTACCTTTAATAGGTTCCAATAGGAAATCCTCCATAGAGGCTGGTATAAGTATTGTTTCTCCCTCTTTAATGGAATATGTCTCTTTATTGTTAAGTTTAATTTGAGCTTCTCCTCTTGTGCAGAAATATATAATGAAACTTCCGGTTAAAGATGGAACCACTCTAATTGAATCTGTTAAATCAACCCCTTTTATAACAAAATGGGAACTGTTTATTATTGTGGTATTTGAGTTTACCTGCTCAAAATAATATTTCTCTTTATTGTATTTTTTATAGTCTATAACGTCAATGGCATCCTCTATATGCATTTGTCTTGCGGTAGCAGGATCTTTTTCTCTACCCCAGTCATACAAACGGTATGTGATATCTGCACTTTGCAGTATTTCTGCTATTACAATGTTGGATGCAGAGTGAATGCAACCTGGCTCAATATATATGCAATCTCCTTTTTTAGGGGTAAATACATTCAATACCTCTTCCAATGTCCCCTCTTTACATCTTTGATAGAACTCAGTTGGGGTAATATCCCTTTTGAATCCCATATAGATCTTTGAATCTGGGTTTGTTTCCATAACATACCAGAATTCAGCTTTGCCATATGAATCTTCTCTCTCAAATGCTATCTGGTCATTAGGATGTACCTGTACGGAGATTCTGTTCTTGATATCAAGAATTTTGACCATTACAGGAAAATCACCTTTAAAATAATTGAAGGTGTTCTCTCCAAGTAAATCCTGAAGGTATATCTCTATAATCTCATCAAGAGTATTACCTGCTAGAAAACCATTTGAAGCTACTGAACTTTGTCCATACAGACTCCAAATTTCCCAACTCTCTCCAATCTTCTGCTCAAGCAGTTCCTGGTCAAACTCCTTGTGAAGTTTTTTATGCAAATAATCTCCTCCCCAGACTCTTAATCTTGGATCTGCTATAAATTTTATGGGATATAATTTGTTCATATATCTCTTAGAATCCTTTTCTTGGTAAATATTTATTCAGATAGTATAAAATTACTATCAGTGTTACACTACAGGCAATATACATTGCAGGGTATGCGTAACTGCCATATGGAGCCAGTATTTCTTGGTATGTAGTGTCAACATCCAGTTGAGGGTTAAGCAAATACATAAAATAAGAAAAACCATTGTTAATCATATGTATATATATGCATGCCCAGATACTGTGAGTCCTCCAATATATCCAGCCAATAAAACATCCGGCCAGAAATGCTCCAATTGCTTGCCATACATTAAAATGTATAACAGCAAATATAGCGGCTGACCATACAATTGCCCTTATGGGTTGGCTGTGCTTAAGCAGCCCTCTCATTATTACACCCCTTAAAAGATACTCCTCCAATAATGGTGCCGCAAGAACAGTTGTTATAAATGCCCATCCGCTGTTTTGTGTAATTGCCTCCAAAGTTTTCTTTAGGGTCTGAGGCATCTCAATCCATGATGTCAATGGCTCAGCCAATGCAGCAATACACAAAATAGATATTGCAATTAAAGCAAAAAATATAATCTTGTTAACCTTTCCGGTATTTGTCTTTTCTATAGTGTAATGTTTGTCTTCCTCTTGTTGTCCCCCTTTTATATATATGTATATGAATCCGGGTATAAGGGGTAAAATATACTGCACCAGCATATTTATATTGCCAACACTCACTAAATTATAGCTTTGCAGCAATAATAGAAGTGATGTAACCAATACTCCACCAACAAGCATAATCAGAATAACAATATTCCAACTTTGCGCTAATGTGGGGAGAAAGTTAAAGAGGCGTTTTAACATTACTTTGTTTATTTGAACAGAGGTGACGGATATACGCCAGATTCTGTAAGTTCTTTAAGTTTGTTCACTACAATTGGTCTGTCCTCTTTATATGTTACGCCAAACCATTTGTCGGGAGTAGAAAGAACTTTTACACTTGACTCCTTAGACTCAATTCCGCTGTTTACAATGTATGGGATGTAGAACTCTTTTGTAATGTTGTCTTTATTGTTGTCAAGGAATTGTGTGAACAATTTCTTTGATGACTCAAAAACATCTGGAGTAAAGCCCCACATATTCATTGAAACATATGCATTGCCTTCCAATGTTTTAACCTCTCCGTTCATTGCCTCGCCGGTAATATGGCCATCTTTGCTCTCAATATGGTGATGCTCCTCTACAGTTGTAAGATAGTTTTCTGCGTCTACTGTACATACTCCTCTGGATACTCCACCACTTTCAGATAAAGTTTTGTCCAAATAGAATCCTACCATACAGTATTTGCCATTGTTCTGGGTTATTTGTTTAAGGTAATCACCTAAAACTTTGAATGACTCCTGTCCATAGTAATCATCTGCGTTAATAACGGCAAATGGAGCATCAATCACATCTGCAGCCATTAGCATTGCATGTCCGGTACCCCATGGTTTTACCCTCTCTGGATTAAGTTCATAACCTTCTGGAAGTTTATCCAACTCTTGCTCTACAAACTCAACTTTAATAAAATTGCTGTATTTTGATGCAACCTTTTGCTTGAACTCATCTTTAAAATGGTTTCTTACTACAAATACAACTTTGTCAAAGCCTGCTTTTGCAGCATCGTAAACCGAATAGTCCATAATTGTTTCACCATTAGGACCAACCCCGTCAAGTTGTTTAAGGCCACCATATCTGCTTCCCATGCCAGCAGCTAAAATTAACAATGTAGGATTCATATTTTTATATTTAATTACTAAATTTGTGCTTTAAATTTACAAAGATACTCAAATTATGATAAAAAGAATATCAGATACTTTAAAAAACATATATCAAAACTCAAAAGTCTTACGTATTGTCAGAAACAAGTACTTTTTGGTTACAACTTTCTTTATTGTGTGGATTCTGTTTATAGATACAAACAATCTTTTTGTATGGTGGGACGAATATAAACAGGTGCAGGAGCAGGAGCAACAGAAAGAGTACTATAAAGAGGCAATAAAATGGACAGACGAGAGGCTTAAGGAGCTTAGTTCAAATACAGACAGTCTGGAAAAATTTGCCAGGGAGCAGTATCTTTTTCATAATCCCGATGAAGAAGTATTCATAATAAAAGAGGAGTAAATTTACTCCTCTTATTTTTTATCTTATGATATCTGTCAGTTTTCCGCTCATATAGGTTGGGCCTCCATCGCACTCCCTCCCTTTAGGATTGTAGTAGAATTGGTCTATCCCAAAAATCTGTGCCCCCTCTATGTCGTTTGCAAAATCGTCGCCTACCATTATGGTCTCCTTTCTTTTTCCTAATGGATCCTTTTCATACTCCTCTTTGCTGCACAAAGCTTCAAGTGCCATCTTGAATATGGCAGGGTTAGGTTTGTGGACACCCACCTCTTCTGAAATTATTATTGCATCAAAGAATTCAAGGATATTGGAGTTGGTAAGTTTCCTGTATTGAACCTCTTTAAATCCGTTTGTTACGGCTGCAATTTTAGCCCCTTTTTCTTTTAATGTTTTAAGGACAATATCGGCATCTGGCTCAAGCTCCTTCTCATCTACCATATACTCAAGATAGGTGTTCCCCATTTTAAGACCAAATGCTTCAATCTCTTTGGCAGTCCACTCTTTTGCCAATGGGGTAGTCAAAGAGTTGTCGGGAGGAAAAGTACCATTAATATAGTTAGACAAGGTGTTGGCAAAGCGGCTCCATCTAAGATACTCTTTATCTATCTCTCCTTTCTCATACTTTGCCCACAATGCGTGGTTTATCTGCTCATACCTCTCAAAAAAAAGGTCTTTGTTGCATACTCCAAAAAGCTCCTTAAGTTTAAGGTCATCAATAAGGCGCATAATTGCATTTTTGGCATTCTTGTCAAAATCCCAAAGAGTCCTGTCTACATCAAAAAGGTAGTATTTGTAAGTTTTTTCTAGCATTACTTGGTGTAAAATTCAATCATTCTTTCAATAGCTCTGCTGCAAACCGGGCAGAATCCTGGTGCAGTATTAGTTTTCATCCTGCAATCCATAACGGGTCTGTATACCCCTTTTGCCATATATCCTCCCCCTTCATATACACCCAATAACTGAGGCTCGTCACTATCTGGGGTAGGAATCTGAACTTCTGGATTGAGCATATCTTTCCATTTGCTCTCAAAATTTACCAATGTGGTTATATTTGGCTCCCAAGGCTCAATGTTAAGGTTGTAGAATGTTTCATCGTAAGATGTGCTGGAATCAAAGTATTCATCGCCCAATCCGGCAAAACTGTGACCAAATTCATGAATAAAGACAGGCTCTGCCCACTTGTTGTCACTTGAACTCAATCCGTAGAAATTATATATGCCTCCACCACCGTAAGTAGCATCATTTACAAGAACATAAAGGGCATCATATGGAGCATTTGAGGCTATCTTGCATATTGTTGTGTGATTAGGGGCTGTAAGGTATCTGTCACTGTAGAATGTATAGAAATGAGAATCGGCAACAGTGTTTTTCCAAACATCCATATGGGGAATGTCAGTCCCTTCTTCAGCCGACAAAGACTCTACAATCCATATGTTGAAATCCTCTTTATGCTTGCTGTATGGATGCATGGAGAACATATAGTCTGTCATTCTTTGTGCATCTGCCCTGAATTTGTCCATCTGCTCTTTGGTATATCCCTCTGCAATGAACAGCAGATCAACTTTATCCTTACAATCTCCGTTGTGCATAAGTGCCTCAACATTAAAGTTATTGCACTTCTCACTGCTGATAAGTTTGTCGTTAGGATTTATTGTGGCATTATATAGTTCATTGTATTTTCCAGTCTGCTTGACTCTCTCATATATGCAAAGTTGTATTGTATCTTTTGGATAGGGGATAACATATGAGCTGCAATATGATTGCTCGTTTATATTGGCCTCTGGAGTGCATCTCCATTCCTGGAAAAGGGTGTTGAATCCTCTTGAATAGATAGTTTGCCCCTCTTTGGATTTTACCTTCATATAGTACTCACCATACTCAAAAGTGTCTACCATATTGGTTCTGGAACCGCTCCAGTTATCCTCTTTGGCCAATGAGGCAAGAAACACTTTCTGGTACTTGCTGTTACCGGCAAAAACAAGGTCAATCCTTAGTCTGTGTGGAGTAAAGAAAGTGTCATAATCCGATTGGACAACAGATTGGGGCTCAGTAGAAAAAGAACTCTCTTGAGTCGCTGTACAAGCGGTCAAGAGAGCTATTATTACAACAAAAAATGTGTGTTTCATCTTAATAATGTTGCTTATTTACCAACATAGTTCTGAGGAGTAATTACAAGAATCTCCTGTTTTACACTGTCACTTACATCCAGCCCTTTTACAAACTCCTGGATGCTCTCTTTTGTAATGCCGGCATTACCTCTAGTTAGAGCTTTAAGAGCCTCATATGGGTTAGGATATGCCTCTCTGCGCAGTACAGTCTGAATACCCTCTGCCACAACAGCCCAGTTAGCCTCAAGATCTCTGTCAAGTGCACTCTCATTAAGAATAAGTTTGCCCAAACCTTTCTTAAGTGATTTGAAAGAGATAATTGAGTGAGCCAATGGAACACCTACATTTCTTAATACAGTAGAGTCTGTAAGGTCTCTTTGAAGTCTGGAAATAGGAAGTTTGTTTGCAAGATGCTCATAAATGGCATTAGCTATACCAAAGTTGCCCTCTGCATTTTCAAAATCAATAGGATTAACTTTATGAGGCATTGCAGATGAACCAACTTCACCAGCTTTTACTTTTTGTCTGAAATACTCCATTGAGATATATGTCCACATATCTCTGGCCAAATCCATAAGAATGGTGTTTATTCTTCTAAGATTGTCAAATAAAGCAGCAAGGTTGTCATAGTGCTCAATTTGAGTAGTTGGATATGAACGTTTCAAACCAAGTTTGCCCTCAACAAAAGAGACAGCAAATTTGTTCCAGTCTATATTAGGGTATGCAAAGTTATGGGCATTAAAGTTACCTGTTGCACCACCAAATTTTGCTGAGTATGGAACAGTTTCCAAAAGTCTCAACTGCTCTTTAAGTCTTGATACAAATACATAAATCTCTTTGCCAAGGCGGGTAGGGGATGCAGGTTGTCCGTGAGTATGAGCCAACATAGGAACATTCTCCCACTCTTTTGCAAAATCCTCCAAAATGCCAATTACCTCTGTTAAGGCAGGCATGTATGATTCTTTTATACCTTCCAACAGACTCAATGGAACAGATGTGTTGTTGATATCTTGTGAAGTAAGTCCAAAATGGACAAACTCATTGTATTTGTCTATACCAAGTTTTTTGAATTCCCCTTTTATGAAGTATTCAACAGCTTTTACATCGTGGTTAGTTGTTTTCTCTATCTCTTTAATCTGTTCTGCATTTTCAGCTGTAAAGTTTCTGTAGATGTCTCTAAGAACCTCTTTCATATTAGGGTCAAAATCTTTCAACTGGTCTAGAGGAATCTCGCAAAGGGCAATAAAATACTCAATCTCAACTCTAACTCTATATTTTATAAGAGCATACTCAGAAAAATATAAACTTAAATCTTCTACTTGTTTACGGTATCTGCCATCAATTGGAGCAACCGCCATTAATGAATAATTAGACATGCTGTATCTATTTTAGGTATATTACGTGCTTATTAAAAATACAAAGTTACTATTTTTTTTATTACATTTGCACCCCTTAAGAAAGAATATAAGTGAGACATTTAAGAATATTTTCAACATTATTTCTTCTGTTGTTGTTTGGCTGCTACTATTCAGGTATCAGCATGTTCTCACATACCCATATTGTAAATGGAACTTCAATAGTCCACTCCCACTTTGGAGATGAAGATGGTCACCAGCACAGTGAGTCCCAATTTGCAATAATTGATATTCTTTCCAATTTCCAGTCAGAGGGTGCTGTGTATTTTTACAATACAGCAGTAAATATCTCTCTTCTAACAGAAATACCATGTGAATATGAGAGTTGCCTTTGCGTTGCAGAGGTAATTGATTCATATACACTAAGAGGTCCTCCTGTAGCGTAGTTATTATAATTGGACAAAGGCAATTTAGCCTTATAGGAAGCTGTAAGAAATAAAGATATACAACAGCTTCTACTGCTTTATTTTCAATAACCATGTACTGCGGATGCAGTACTATAATAAGCTACGAATAATGAAACCAAGAATTTTAACATTGGTGGCGGCGCTGTGCGTTGCGCTGTCTGCCATAGCAAACAATACAGATGCACATATATACGGACATGTAGTTGATAAATTGTCGGGAGAACACTTGCCATACATAGGAATTGTCCTTAAGGGTACAACAATTGGTGTAACAACAGAAAATACAGGACACTATATAATCAGGAATGTTCCGGAGGGAACATATACAATAGAAGTTTCTGCAATTGGATACAAGACTCAAAACAGAGAAATTACTATTAAGAAAGGGGTCTCATATGAGGTGAATTTTGCCCTTGAAGAGGATCATGTCCTTTTGGATGGTGTTGTTGTTTCTGCTACAAGAAGTGAGACAACAAGAAAGATGTCTCCAACTTTAGTTAATGTTATAGGTATGGATTTGTACAACAAGACAAACAGTACCACTGTTGCACAGGGACTCTCTTTCCAACCTGGTGTAAGGGTAGAAAACAATTGCCAGAATTGTGGATTCCAGCAAGTGAGAATAAACGGATTGGACGGACAATATACCCAGATTCTTATAGATTCAAGACCTGTATTCAGTGCATTGGCAGGGGTATATGGTATAGAGCAGCTTCCTGCCAATATGGTGGATAGAGTTGAGATTATGAGGGGTGGAGGATCTGCATTGTTTGGATCTTCTGCTATTGCCGGTACAATAAATATAATTACAAAGGAGCCGGTTAGAAATTCGGCAACCATATCACATACTCTTACGGATCTTGGCAATGGATCGTCGTTGCACAATACTACAGATATAAATGCATCAATAGTGTCAGAGGACAATAAGTTGGGTTTGGCACTTTTTGGTCAGAACACAGCCAAAGATGCTTGGGATGCCAATGGAGACGGATTTTCTGAACTGTCAAAAATATCTGGACAGACTTTGGGATTTAGAGGTTATGTAAAAACTGGATTGTATTCAAAAATTACAGCAGAGTATCATCATCTGGAGGAGTTCCGCAGAGGTGGAGATGTTCTGGATTTGCCGCCTCACGAGGCAATGATTGCAGAGCAGACAAAGCATGGCATTAATACTGGAGGTATTAAATTTGACCAGTTTTCAAAAGATAACAGACATAAACTTAATGTATTTGCTTCTATACAACATATAAATAGAGAAAGTTACTATGGTGCAGGGCAGGATCCAAATGCTTATGGTAAAACAACAGATCTTACCTGGGTTGGAGGTGCGCAATACGTTTATAAATTTAACAAGTGCATTTTTATGCCTGCAGATATGACTTTGGGTGTTGAGTACAATGAGGATCACCTTAAAGATAATATGTGGGGCTATAACAGAGTAACCAACCAGACAGTTAGAATTGCCAGTGCATATGGCCAGTTTGAGTGGAAGAACAAGAAATGGGGTATTCTGTTGGGTGGAAGATTGGATAAGCATAACCTTATTAAAGGGGTGATTTTTAGTCCAAGGGCTAATCTTAGATTCAATCCATCGGAGAACCTTAATTTTAGAGCAAGTTATTCTTATGGCTTTAGAGCACCTCAGGCATTTGATGAGGATCTGCACATAGATAATGTGGGGGGTACTGTTTCAATGATAAGACTTGCAGACAATCTTGAGGTAGAGAAATCGCAGAGTGTGAGTGTTTCTGCAGATATGTACCACAGTTGGGGCGATTGGCAAGGAAACCTTTTAATAGAGGGCTTTTATACAAGCCTGGATGATGTGTTTGCTTTAAAAGAGATAGGATTTGAGAATGGTGTACTTATAAAAGAGAGACACAATGAGTCTGGTGCCAGAGTAATTGGTGGAAATTTGGAGGCGAAAGTGGCTTGGAAAGATTTGTTGCAGGTGCAGTTTGGCCTTACTTTGCAAAACTCTTTATATAAGGAGGCCCGTTCTTGGAGTGATGATGTGGAGGCTACAAGAGAAATGTTCAGGACACCTAATGTATATGGATATTGGACAGCTTCATACAATCCAACCAAAAAACTTACATTATCATTTAGTGGAACATATACCGGAGCAATGTTAATAGAGCATCATGCAGGATACATAAGTAATAATGTATCTGAAAAGACATCTGATTTTTGGGATATGGGTATAAAGGCAGCATACGATTTTAAGATATATAAAAGCTTTGCTTTGCAACTTAATGCCGGAATGCAAAATATGCTTAATTCATTCCAAAAAGATTTTGATTATGGTCCCGATAGAGATTCTGGTTATATATACGGACCAACCCTTCCAAGAACATTTTTCTTAGGTATAAAGCTATTATATTAGTATTCAGAGATATAATTAAAGGGTAGAAAATTTTCCCAAAATTTTTTGGTGAAAAAGCGAAAAAAAATTTGGTGATAGAGAAAAGTTGTCTATCTTTGCAGTCCCAAAACGGGAAAGTTCATTGATAAGATTGAAAGACAAGCAGCATACATAGCAATATGTATGGGATATTTTAAGAATATCCCGAGCGTAAATTCCTTTAATATAAAAATAGGAAAGAGTTACAGGACGAGCTAATAATTTAAAATAAGAATATATACAATGAAGAGTTTGATCCTGGC
>JAFYMJ010000248.1 GCA_017556665.1 Bacteroidales bacterium | reverse complement strand
TCTCATCTTGTAAGATTATATCTAGCACAAGATTATCAACATAAGGTCTATATGGCTCCATAATATCATCTGCCAAACAATATGCATTATACTTATTATGATGATGAATTCCCAAAGTTGGAAGCAGGCCACTTGATACTAATGCCCTAGCTATAATTGCCCTTAATATGGCATATCCATAGTTGAAGAGATTATTGGGGTATGGTCCATTTCTGTCTCTATAAAAATTAGGAACTTGACTAAAAATATTTTTCCAATAATATGCTGCAGCTCTCGCCTCCATATTATCTGTATCACCACTTTTGACATTATTACTCCATATCCTCATATTTTTAGCTAACACCCCTATTTTTTCTAATATTGCTGCTTGATTTACTATTTTAGTTTGTATTGTTTGCTGCCATAATTGCTTCTTTAACGGCAACGATGCATTAATCTGGTGGGTATATCTTTCACTTTGAATAGAATTTGAATCTAAAGGTAACATTAAACCGAATGGCATTCTTGAACTGTTACACACAATAATAGATGTATTATTATCTAATAAAGCTTCAATTACTCCATGTGTAATTGTTATTTGTTTATTGTCTAAAATAACAACTCCAATATCTTCAATAGGAATTGTCTTTGTTGTAAAATTATTAAAGATATCTGGCAAATCTGCCTTTACAATCTCTGGCATTTTTACTACCAACTGCATATCCCTCATTGATAAATATGCTGGATTTCCAAAATAGAGAGTCTTCTTTATCATAGTATGTATTTTAAGTTAGAAATGCTGATTCTTCCCGATAAAAATAGGTGGACTATATCTTGTCTATATATGACTTTATAGTCTATGACCGCCTTGCAACTCTACCCTGTGACACCTTTGACTCTTTTACTACTCTAAAATTATAAATGTTTCAATATATTGTAACTAAACCACTAACAAGATGGAACTTTAGTACGGCCAAAATTTTTAACAAGATTTTGTAAACTATAAAGTGGAATATAGAATTTAATCATTAACTTAGTTGAAAATAAATATTGAGGCGTATGATACCGGAGGGAAACAGTGTTGAGGAGATAAAGGTGCGAGAGCAGATTATTCGTGAATTTTATAGAGAGTGGAAAGAGAAAAATCCATCGCAAAAGAGGTATAACATTTCACTTAAGGAGTACATTAATATAAAAATGGTCTCAATTGTTGAGACCAGTGAGCATGCAGCAAAAAGATATCTATCAACATTAGCTGTACTTCAGCTTGATTCAATCTTATCAGGGGCAAAAAAGATTTCCATTAAAAGAACTAAACCAGGAAATGCTAATCAAAAACCTTTTGAAAAGATAATGCTCATGGAGTATAACCTGATTGGCATAGGCAAAATAAAGATGACAGTTGGAGTCCGTAGAAGGACTAAGGAAAAGGTCCAGTATTGCATTACAGCAATATCTAATGAGTAAAATTAAAAAAGCATCTCTTTATTAGAGATGCTTAACTTTTGCCCCTTATGCATGAGGGAGGTTTACACTTTTAAGTGTGATGCGATGCGGGCGGGGACTTCGCACAACCCATTACATCGTCCACTCATGACTTACTCTTTTTTGCAAAGATATGCAGATTTTGCATATTACCAAAACATGAGTTTAAATAACTCTATTCCCCTACATCAACAATCTTGCCTATATGATTTATTCTTACCTTTATTAATCCATCCATTTGGTTTAATGATCGTATTCTTTTCCACGTAATATTCTGCAACTCTTTTCTATCTTCAATACCTGTTTCCAAATGATGCCTAAAATTATAATCTTTGGAAGCAAGTTTCTGCACTCTATACAAATTAGGACTAATTATTGAATAGTTTGCAGAATCTTTAAGATCTATTTCTTTAGGATTAAACCCAGTATCTGCATTTGGAAATACAAAACATTCATTTTGTTTCATAGTAAATAAAAACTCCCATCCTAATTCTTTATTATATTCTCTATCTACTACAGGCATACCGTTAGAAGCTCTCTTTGTTGCTTCATAGAAAGATACAATACTTTCCTGCAAATTTCCATCCATATCCCTATAAATAGCTACATGATGGTTATTGCCAGTATTAACAAAGTCTGATTCTATAGCAGCTCCATTACAATCCAAAATTATATTTCCATTATGGTCTCTCTTTGTATGAAGAGCTATAGCGTTACTTATTCCAAATATGGATACCCTTTTTATGGAGACACCTTTCTCTTTATTTAACCAAATAGGATTAATATCCAGGTTAGAAAATGCTTTTCTAGGATCTCCCTCAAACATATCCAATCTGTCTTGTAATATCTTTCTTATTCTAGCATCTACAACTTTATCTATATTAAGGTCTGGAGATATATCTTTTCTAATGGTATATGTATTTTCATAATCCACCATTTTAACCTTTGAAGGTATAGAGATTGTTTTTGCAGAATCTATATATATAGGATTCTTTTCTAAAGTATTCTTTCCTGTAAAAGCTTTTTTAGGGTCAAATGAATACTCTTTTAATCTACTCAATAAAGCCAGCCTCTCCTTTTTATTGGCAACCATCATTATACGTTCTTGGGTAAACAAGGCATTAACTTTTTCATATCGTGTAGCATACCTTCTCTTCTTGGCATAAACTGTTTCCAAATGGAGTTGTCCCCTTGGTGTTAACTGCAATGCCCTATTTTTATTACCATAACCAGCTTTTGTGATGTTATAATTACTTGTAGTAACTTTATTTTTTGCCTTAATGGAAACAATAACAGACTCCAAGTGTTTTTTTGCTTCACTTCTAAAATTCTGCACAGGCAATTTAAATACTAATTTATTATTAGCATCCCTTTCCAGCTCCTTCTGTTGTATAGCATATATAGAACTTCCTTTATCGCTACGTGCATTCAGATTATTCAAATACTGAATATATGACTCCTTAGTAAATGCTATTGTCAGGGCATCCATCGCATGATGCCTATGATCATTTCTTTTTGTCCAATCTTTTATCCTTTTTATTCTTTTACCATCCCTTCCCTCTATAACTTGAGTTAAGCCCAATTTGTTATACTTATCCCAATTAAGTTCCTGCATAACATCAATTAACTGCCAATCTTCTCTTAATCTCTTAGTGATAGAGCCAGTAGTAGATATAACTCTTCTTACTATTGATTCTAATAATTCTTTTGATTTTTTGGCTATATATTGTGAATCCCTTAACTCTCTCTC
Organism: Bacteroidales bacterium; assembly: GCA_017556665.1. GTDB lineage: Bacteria > Bacteroidota > Bacteroidia > Bacteroidales > UBA932 > Egerieousia. Next base: position 568 of record JAFYMJ010000248.1, on the reverse strand, counting down.
TATAAATCCTTCACCTATCTCTTCACCTTTAAGTTTAAGCTTATTATATTTAGCTCTAGTTATATACCCTTTTTCAAGTAATTCCTTTATAGAGTACTCATACTGTTCTATAGCATCATTACCCCATTTATTTAAAATGTAATCATACGCTGTACTGCTACCTTTTTCTATGTTAATATCCCTTGCTTCTAATGTTTTATTTGAAAACGAATCATCAAATAATCTTGCTTGTGGGATGATATGCTCAATGTCAAATTTATTTGAGAAGATATCTTCCTTTGGTATATATGTATTAGAATATAGCGTTTTATAACCTCGTGGTTCAAGTTCTTTATACAACTTATATCTAATTATATCATTTTTGCTAACATGCTGTATATTAAACTCAGATTGAATTATTTTCTTAATATCTTCATTAGCTTTTGTTGCCTGAGCAATCATCTTAACATCATCTTCTCTCTCCTTTGCACTCTTCTTTAATTCTCTAGCCAACTCTATTCTAACTTCATCGGGAGTACCATACTCATCTATTACAGAATTGACAACATTTACCATTTGATTTAGAATC
>JAFYMJ010000247.1 GCA_017556665.1 Bacteroidales bacterium | reverse complement strand
GGTACGGCATCATATCCTTTATGTACAAAAAGCCCTTTATATCATCAAGGTCTTCCTGATAAACCGGTAGTCGGGAAAAACCGCACTCTGTAGCAATCTTTACAACCTCCTCATTTGTACTCTCAATATCTATTGCCACCACATCTACCCTTGGCTTCATAATCTTCTCAACACTCGTGGTAGGAAGTTTCACAATCCCTTTCAGAATTTTTTTCTCTTCACTCGCCGACGAAGTTGCTATATCCACAGCATCCGACAACTCCTCCAAAGTAATCTCTCCACCCAATGATATCTTGTCTGTAACCTTTTTTGTAAACTTGCTCATAAGGAAGTTGAAAGGGATACCAAATACAGAGATAACACCAAGTGGACCCGACATGAATTTTGCAAACTGGACCGGATATTTTGTCCCTATAAGTTTTGGAATAATCTCTCCAAAAAGTACAATAATAAAAGTGACAATGATTGAACTTACAATAAACTCCAATATAGGATGGCCCTCAAAGTCAAATATTTTACCAATAAGAATACTGGAAATAAGCACTATTAAAATGTTTACAAGATTGTTTACCTGCAAGATGGTACCCAACAGATACTCCGGATTAGAAAGTAATTTCATTACCTTCTCACCCTTTTTGTCTTCGTTGTTTTTTAAGGAATCAAGTTGCCCAGGTGTAAGCGAAAAGAAAGCTGTCTCACTTCCCGAAATTAGGGCTGAGCAAACCAAAAGAATGATGAGCGAAATGCCCATCCATAAGAACTCGAATGTTAAACTACTGGGAGGTTCCAAATTTTAATAAGTATTGGTTTACAGTGCAAAGATAATTAAATTTCTGTTACCAAAAATTTTTCTAATAAAAAGGCAGGATTATATTGCATCTTTGCCTCTCTTAGGCCAAGATCTCCAGCATCATCCTCCCTGTTGATGTATGTATACGGCAATGTAACGCTATCTGCAACTCCCTCTTTCCCGTTAAGCAATTCTGCTTTAAGAAACTCATTTGCTACAGTAGGATATGCTCCGGCTACAGAGGCATACGCCTTTTCTATATGAACAAGCAAAGTATCTGAATTGAGTCTCTCTGCCAAAGTAAATCCCACCACTCTGTTTTCTACCCTCAGGAGACCTCCAGAGAGGTTGAGAGCCTCAAAATTCTTTAATGCCATTGCCACTGTACAAGCCTCTGCCTCCAGTGTATGTCCATCTGCACAGTTCCCATATTGGGCACACCAGTCTCTGTTCATTTGCAGACACTCATCTATGTTGGCAACTGTTATGGGCTCATAACTCCAGTTGTGGCCATTCTTGAACCTGTTTATAAAATTCCTTTTTGACTGGAATTTCTTACCCCTTAAAAAAAGGAGGTCTGCAGCATTGTAGATATAATCAAAACTGTCTCTAAGGGGAGTATATTCAAACTTTCCAGGATACAGGTTCTCCAACAAAGTTTTCTGACAAGGGAGAACAGAGAAGATTTTAAGGGGATACCCACTCTCATTTGCATCCTCTCTGTACAACTCTATCACCTCTTTAAAATCGTCCTCTGAACCTTTGCCTGCAGGGAGGATATATTGGGATGTCTCAGCCCACGAAGGGGTAGATTTTATAAGCAGATAATCTTTATATCTGCAAATCTTTGTGTTGTAGTAATGTTTCCACAAAAACAGAACTGTAAAGTTATACTCTGTTGAATTATAGTCAGAGTAACTTAACAATTCACATACCCATTCTTTGTCGGTGAGCTCTATATCCTTAAACTGCAACATACTACTTTATCTCTAACCACTCTTTAAGAGTATTAACAGCCTCTTTCCTCATTTGTTCTGGCAATGTGCCAATTCTTGCTCTATGGCTTCCGTTTGGCTCAATGTAAAGCTTCATGGTCTCACGCCCTTTCCCTTTCTTTTTAAGCTCCTCATTTTTTACAGGAGCCTCTGGCATTACGGCACTCCAAGGGTCAAACTGTCCATAAATGAACATCATCTTTGAATCTGTCTTTGCAAGGAATCCTTTAATCTTCTTGTACAGATATTTGTCAAATTTGAATTGCTGAGTCTGAGGGACAAAAATCTTATTAAGATACCCCTCTGCATCCTTAATTGTCAACAACCCCTCAAAAGGTTTGGTATCATACCCATAATAACCCAACTCTTTAGCCGCCTGAACAAAGAACGGTGCAGAATCATCACCCTCTGCAAAATAGTCTGGGCCACTTGTATTTAACAGAAATTCAAACATCTGCTTGTCTGAAGCCTTTTTGGGATCTGGAATAATCTCTGTCTTAAGCCCCCATTGCCAGAATGCAAAAGGAAACTCAAGGACACAAAAGTCATATACCGCATCCATAGGAATCTTATATGTATACCCTTTCTCGGCCGACAACTTTTCAAACATAGGTTTTATGGCATCTCTTCTCTTAAGGAACTCCACCTGAAAAGCTCTGATTATCTCTCTGTCTTTTGGGGTACCTGCATAATTTTCCAAGAAAGGCTCATGTCTTCCATCCTCTACTCCCTTACATAACGGACCTACATATGGAACAGAAACATCCAAATCGTTAGGGTAGTATGCTGTATAGAACATTGCAGTCTGACCACCCTTGCTTATTCCTGTAGCAATCCATTTGCCTTTGAATATCTCTCTTAAAAGCTGATTGACATTATGCAAATCTGCAGCCTCGTTAACTGCTGTCATATAACTCCAATCAAGAGTCTCATCTGTAATTGTAGAGTCATTTTGCTTAAACGGGATTGACTCCAGAAAATATCTGTGCTCCACTACAACCATATTGGTATTGAACAATGCAGAAACCTCTTCTCTGTAATTTGGCCTTAATGCATATGCAGCACCATACCCCTCTGTAACAATCACTGTTGGTGCATTGTAATCTGCCAATGCTACAATTACCCTCTGCTTAAAAGTTCCAAGAGATGGGTTACTGTGGTCAATTGGCTGCTCAACAAACATAACCACTTTCTCTGCAAATGGCGTTTTCATTCTCTCACCTACAGGCAACACCTTAACATCACTAACTTTATTAAGTTTCTCCAGTTTTTGCACCAATTGGGCAAATGATGGAACAACAAGCAGCAACAACAAGGCTGCCAAAAATATTCTTCTTGCAAATAGTCTCATAATTATTTTACCGTTATATTTTATACAAATATATGATTTTCTGTCTCTATAACAACCCCCTATTTTTTATGATGTAAAATATTTTAACGTTGCATATTTGTAAAATTTATTTACATTTGCAGTTACAAATACCCAAATTAACAAATAAT
>JAFYMJ010000024.1 GCA_017556665.1 Bacteroidales bacterium | reverse complement strand
GGGACAATGATTAAGTTAAAAGAGCAAGGATGTGAAGTAGTTTGTGTATACTTTACTTGTGGTGAGGGGGGAATCCATGGCAAAACAGCAGCAGAAGCAGCCAGCATCCGTCGCCAAGAAGCTCTTGATGCTTGTGAGGTAATGGGAATCAGGCCTGTATTTATGACCCAAATTGATGGCGATACACAGATAAATAAAGAGAGATACAAAGAAATGAAAGATCTTATTGACAGGGAAAAGCCTGATTTGGTAATTACCCATTGGCCAATTGATGCCCATAGGGATCATAGGATATGCTCTGTACTTGTATATGACGCCTGGAGGATGAGCGGTCACTCTTTTGACCTATATTACGGAGAGGTGATGACAGGTATGCAGACACAAATGTTTTCACCAACAGTATATGTTAATATAGATTCTACTGTAGAATTAAAACGTAAAGCCTACATATGCCATAAAAGCCAAGGGACAGAAGCAAATATTGAGAAATGGCATGAAATAATTGGCAGAATGAGAGGTCGTGAATTCCACTGCACACACGCCGAAGCGTTTGTAAAACAGATATGGAAATCCAGCGACCTTTTGGACAGATAAATAGTTGATATGGTATTGGCAAGGGCCCGTAATCTATTTCATGGCAAAAGAGCCCTAGATTAGGGCTGCTATCTCCCTTACCTCTTTCTCACTTATACACAATACATCAGCAAGCTGCCCGATACTCATTTTATTGATATTTGATTTTATAAGTTCAATCAACAGCTCCTGTTTACCTGCTATCATTCCTTGCTGAATTCCTTGCTGGATTCCTTTCTGGATTCCCTGTTCCATTCCTTGTTGGTTTGCTTTTTCCAAAGCAAATGATAATTGATTCCTGCGGTCACGTTCTGTTGTCATAATTCGTACATATTGTGAATATTCTTCCTGTGTCATTTTAGCAACCTTAGCGGCCATAAAAAGTTGCTCAAAAACTTTCTGCTGCAAACATAGTGGTCTTTCCTCCAGTTTACCCATATGCTTGAGACAGTAATAAAACCCCTCCAGTATATCTCCCTGTATCTCTTCCAAACTCTTTGTAAACTTTGGAAGTTCTATATATATAAGGTTATACTTATCTGTTAGTTCCAAACCCAAATCACATTCTTTTAGCCTAAAATGGCTCTTTACTGAATCTATCTGTCTTAACTCATTCAAACAAAAATTCAATGTGCTTATAAAATAAACAGGGCATAAAGTGTACTCATCATCCCCTCTTGATAACTGGTCCTGAACCAAATGAGTAAGATAGTATAAAGATCTGTCTACAAAATATTTCTGCTGATCCTTCTGTACCTCAACTATTATCCTGCTCCCATCATCTGTCTTGCAATAAAGATCATAGACATTCTTCTTGGATTTTGCATAGCCACCTAACTTCTCTTTATCAATGTATTCAAAATCAACTATACTTCTATCTGTTATTACATGGTTCAGAAACTCTATAATTATGTTCTTGTTTGCCTCCTTTCCAAAGACTATTTTAAAACCTACATCAGACAATATGTCTACATACTTTCCTATTGCAACCCTGGATATATCCATAATCTTTGGTTCTTCCACCATATTGGCCTCTTCCTCAGCCGACAACTGATAGCCACCTTCTCTTCTTCCTAAAACACTTTTCATTTCAACTTAAAGGAGCTGATAACAACGGTCTCCCAATATGGTCCCTTCATGTCCCCCCTCATTGGCAAAGAAAACAATTTTTATCAAAACACCTCAACAAAAAAAGAAAAAGTTTATTAGGATGATAAAAAAAATTACAACTAATGTTTTAATAAAATTAGTTTTATATATAATTTTTATAGTTGCATAACTATTTTTTTTAGTTATATTTGTAAAAATTTAAGCCTTATGAAACGTTTGACAAAAAAAGAAGAGGTTATAATGAACCATTTTTGGGATAAAGGGCCTCTTTTTGTAAGAGAATTAAGAGAGTTGTATTCAGATCCAAAACCACATTTCTCAACACTATCTACGCAAGTTAGGATGTTGGAAGAAGAAGGTTATATAGACCATAAATCATATGGCCCTACATACCAGTATTTTGCAAAGATTACAAGAGACCAGTATAATCAACATTCACTTATAGGTATTATTGACAAGTATTTTAACAACTCTTACTTAAGTGCCGTTTCTGCTTTGGTAAAAGAGGAAAAAATTACAATTCAAGAACTTAAAGAGCTTATAGAAATAGTTGAGGGAGGGATTAAAAAATGATGAATTTTATTCTATATGAAGCCAAAGCTGCAGCTATCCTATTAATTTTCTACTTGTTTTACCGTTTTTTACTAAGAAAGGAAACTTTTCATAAATTTAATAGAATAGTTCTGGTAGGAACAGTTATTATATCCTCTATATTGCCATTATGTATTATTACAATTAATCTTCCTACAGAACATCTGCCATTTTGGTTGGAACCAACTTATGAGATTAGTGGAGAAGAAATTGGGGATACTACAATAATGCATAATCCACATACAACAAATGTGCCTTGGTGGGAAATTATTTTTATAACAACATACTTAACAGGTCTTGTATATGTTATAGCCAGAATTATTGTATCAATCATATCCATACTTAAGATAATACAAGATGGTGTAAGAATAAGTGAAGAGAATGGTTATAAGATTATAGTTACAAAACGTAATATTGACCCTTTTAGCTGGATGAATTGCATTGTTATGTCTAATGATGATTACGTTAGCAACCATACATCAATACTTATTCATGAAAAGACCCACGTCCTTAACAGACATTCCATTGAATTACTTATGGTTGATATTATGGCTGCCTTGCAATGGTTTAATCCTGGCATATGGATGTTGCGTTCAGATTTACAGGATCTGCATGAGTATGAGGCAGATGACGCAGTACTAAAATCAAACACAAATATTAAAGAGTACCAATATTTACTAATAAAAAAAGCCGTTGGCAAGAGCGGCTACTCAGTTGCCAACAGCTTTAATCACAGTATCCTAAAAAAACGTATTACTATGATGTCTAAATTAAAATCACATTCCGTTAAAAAATTGAGGTTGCTATATATGCTTCCTCTTGTTTGTCTATGCTTAAGCATGCAAGCACAAACAATCAGTAAAACTGTTGACAAAAATAATGAAAAAAACTCTCCACTCATTATTTTAAGATATACTTGGGGAGAAGAAAAACAGATTTCTAAAGCCGAAATGGATAATATAGATCCAAACCGTATCAAAAGTATTGAGGTTCTAAAAGGTTCTGAAGGCAAAAAGAAATATGGAGATAAAGCGTTAAACGGAGTTATAATCATTACACCAAAACCTTCTCAGGAACTTGACACAATTGTTGTAGTTTCATATAGCGTAGAAAAAGAGAAAAATGAAACACTAGGTAATCCAGAACCAGAAATAATGCCTTCATTTCAGGGAGGTGGTGTAGAAGGTTTCTCAAAATGGCTATTCTCTCAAATAAGAAGACCTAAAGGATGCACACATAAGGGAACAATGAAAGTTTCTTATGTGGTAACCGAGGATGGCTCAATAAAAGATGTAAAAGTAAGAGAAAGCGTATGCGAAGAACTGGATAATATGGTAGTATCCATTATTAGAAATTCTCCAAAATGGGAGCCGGCTAAAAATAATGGCAAACCAGTTGCACAATGCTTGCACATCCCAATCAAATTTGAAATGAGATAGGTATTTCTACCATAATATTGGTACTCTTTCAATATAATCTAAATCTCCGACAGGATTGAGCTACCATACATTCTCGCTGCAAAAGATTGCAGGATTGGGCCTCTGGCGTTCCAGCCCTAATCGGGTTAGAACCCTGACAGGATTGAGCCTCCTGTTTATCCAGCATCAAAAGATTGCAGGGTAAAACCTCCGGCTTTCTCGCTGCAAAAGATTGCAGGATTGGGCCTCCGGCATTCCTGCCGTGGCCGGAATACAGCCCAAGCGGAGTGAGGAAATCCAGCACAGCCTTCTGGCTGTGCATTTTTTTGTATTGCCTTGCCTTCGCCAATAAGGGAGCTTCGGCTCGGCATGCAATACAAAAAAATCCTCCGCTTTTTATGCGGAGGATTTCCTGCTTGTAGCGTGACCCCGACAGGATTCAAACCTGTAACCTTTTGATCCGTAGTCAAATGCTCTATTCAGTTGAGCTACGGGGCCTTATTTAAAGCTGATTACTCAGCTTTTTTTCCTGAGAATGTTTTCTCTTTAATACGAGCTTTCTTACCAGTTAGGTTTCTTAGGTAGAAGATTCTTGCTCTTCTTACTTTACCAACTTTCTCTAGCTCAATTGATTGAATGAATGGAGATGCAAAAGGGAAAATTCTCTCAACACCAACACCATTCGATACTTTTCTGATAGTGAAAGTCTCTGTTGTACCTTGACCTCTTCTTTGGATAACTACTCCGCGGAATTTTTGAAGTCTCTCTTTGTCACCCTCTTTAATTTTATAGGTAACTGTGATAGTATCACCTGCTTTGAATGCTGGATACTCTTTTTTCTCACCAGCGAATGCTTGCTCTGCAATTTTTATTAAATCCATCTTAATATAAATTTTATTAGCGCAACATTACACCTTTAAAAACCTGAAGCAGGTGCTTGTAAGAGGTTGCTTCGTTATTTGGGACTGCAAAGGTATAAATTAAATTTAAACTTGCAAATTCTTTTTTAGAAAAATATTAAAAATTAGTTAGTTATTTTACTCCACCAGCTTTATACAGTGCTCCACCTATACAATTATATTTAGCACCGGTAACCGAACTCATACAATTTGGTTCATCAACTGCATACAATGCACCCAAGAATGCAAAGATAAGAGCCTCCTTAAAATTGATTGTAAGTTTGTCGGGAATGTGATAAAGACATTGCGGAGCATTAGCCTGCATTCTCTCAATAAGATATTTGTTCAATGCACCACCTCCTGTTACAAGAACTTTCCCACCTTTAATATGTTTTGAAATCTGCACACCCACATGCTCACAGAATGTTGCCAAAATATCTTCTCTGCACAAGCCAAACGAATCAATTAAAGGAAATACCTCTTTTTCTACCCACTCTCTTGCCAAAGATTTTGGTCCTGTCTGAGTATAGAATGGAAGATTATTAAGTTTATCCAACAGTTCGCCACACACTTTTCCGCTTCTTGCCATCTGGCCATCCTTATCATACTCAAGTCCAATTTGTCTTGTATAATAGTTCATTACATAATTTACAGGAGATATGTCATAAGCCACTCTGGTTGCAATTTTTTCACCATTCTCCCCCTCTTTAAAGCTCTCCGACGAAATATTTGAAAATCCTCCCAAATTCAGGCAGTAGTCAAAGTCCGAGAAAAGGTTTCTGTCCCCAATTGGCACCAAAGGGGCACCCTGACCAAACAAAGCAACATCTGTTGTTCTAAAGTCACAGATACAGTCAACACCTGTTTCGGCAGCTATACCGGCACCAGATCCAATCTGTGTGGTAAATCTTAACCCTGGCTGATGGAACACTGTAGAACCGTGCGATGCAATAAAGTGAGGCTCAATATTATGTCTTTCAATAAATGCCTTTACTCGCTCTCCCAAGTAGATACCATAATCAGAATTTAAAAGAGCATAATCCAATGCATTCATAGACTGAGCAGTAGCAAGTTTCTGCTTTAACTCATTGCTATATCCCTCATCCTCTGCAATAAGAATTTCATACTCCCACTTTCCATTCACTTTCTTAAATTCAACATAGCAAATATCCAATCCGTCCAAAGATGTTCCAGACATAAGTCCAACCACTCTTATGCCTTCTGCGGCACTAAATTGTAATCCTGTAGATGTTGTTTTCATACTATAAAATGTTTGTATAGTTTACAAATTGTTTACCAGATAAAACTTCTTTTTAAAACTGCCTCATTCCCAACTCTATCCACCACACTAACCACTGCATTGTGTTTCTTTCCTTTTGTAATTTTTGCATGCTTCAAAGGGACTATCAGACGCCTTGTCTTTGCATCAAACTCTGCCAGAACCCAATGTCCGTCTATACACACCTTGTAGCTTCTTATTCCCGACAACCCGTCAGAGATTCTGAACACAAGAGAGCCGCTACCAACTGCAGCCCCATTTTTAAGAGCTGTTGTAACTTTTGGTGCAATGGTATCAACTGCAACAGTAAAAACACCAAACGATCCAACATTGGCAGATATTTCACCCTTCTCCTTATTATATTTTCCTCCAACACCCCACATTGCTCCGTTCTTGCCAACAGAAGCAATAACCGCCTTATCTACCAATAAAGTATCTGCAAATGAACACTTTATATTCAAATTCAAGACACTATGAATTGGAATATGCCCGTCACCAATTCTATATACACCAGAATATGGTCCAGCATTGGGTAACTTTTCCACTTTAAGCTTTACCGAACTGTATAATGCTCCAGCAGGCAAATACGCCACCAAACCCTCCTTTACAAATATGTTTGCCAGATACCAAGGTGCAAAATAATTATTTATAGTGTCATTTACAAATGCTCCCTCAAATATTCCATCACCTCTTTTCACTTTAAATGATTTGACACTCTTGTTGTTAAGATAATCCTTAACCTCTATCTTAACATTATGGACAAGTGTATCCTGCAAAGTTATAAGGCCGTCTGACACACATTTGACCTTATCGGCAAACATACATCCAGGCTCTACATAAGACTTTATAAAGAACTTGCCAAGCATACTTCTTTGTCTGTACTCAACCAGAGAGTTTATATACTTGCCCTTTTCAATAGGCATTTTGTCTATATTCAAATGGTAAATCTCCTTTCCATCCAAATAGACCTTATAATCTGTTACAGCAAGTTTTGCATGGGTTCCTGTCATTTTATCGTGGGCATCCACACATACATAAAAGGTCTCAGGCACCCTAATCACGCTACCTTTTGAATATTTGGAAGAGTATGTTGTACCAAACATTTTACCAATATAAATATTCTCAAATACCCCATCCTCTTTCTTTGCACCATAAAAGGCAGTGGCCACAATATTTGGAGAGATGTTGTCGGGAAGAGCAATAACCCCCTCTTTATAGATATTTAATGGAAGATTGTCTGAGTTTCTTAGCTCAAAATGCAAGTGTGGTCCTCCCGATGACCCTGAATTACCCGCATTACCTATCTTCTCCCCCTTCTTTACCGGAAATACATCTGCAGAAAGGGTAATATCCTGCACAAAAGACTCCTCTGAATACTGTTTTTCCCTAACAAAATCTGCAATATCCTCTCTAAAGTTATGCATATGGCCATATACAGAAACATATCCGTTAGGGTGGGTTATGTATAATCCATTTCCATATCCCGATGGAGACACTACAATTCTTGATATATAGCCCCTCTCTGTTGCATAGATAGGTGCACCAACAACTCCACCAACTCTAAAATCAATTCCATTATGAAAATGCCCCCCTCTGAGTTCTCCATAGTTTCCCGACAAACTCATGGTAACATCCAAAGGATATCTGAATTTTAGAGAATCCTGAGCACAGACCTTGCTGTAAGAAAATAAAACAAGGGTAATAACTGCTGTAAGCCTTATTACCCTTTTAAATATTTTTATCATTAAAAATTACCTATTTAAATTGAGCAAATAATATTGCACAAAAATAAGCAATTAACTGAACATTCTCTTAATTCTGTCAAAGAAATTTTTCTCATCGCTTGTAGGCTTTGGTGAGAATGAACTTGACTCTTTAAGTTTCTCAACAACAGCCTTATCTTCTGAATTAAGATGCTTAGGAATCCATACCTGAACATAAACAAGAAGGTCTCCTGCTCCGTAGCCATTTACATCTGGAACACCCTTGCCCCTTAATCTTAAAACTTTTCCAGATTGTGTTCCCGGCTCAATTTTTATTCTTAGTTTACCATCTACTGTTGGAATCTCTGCTGTTGTACCAAGTATAGCATCAGGAACACTTATAAATAGTGAATAGATTAAATCATTTCCATCTCTTTGCAACTCCTTATGCTCTTCTTCCTCTATAACTACCAACAAATCTCCATTAATTCCACCTTGTTTGGCAGCATTACCCTTACCACTTACTGTAAGTTGCATTCCACCTGCCACACCTGCAGGTATCTTGAATGAAATCTCTTCACTTCCTTTTACAAGACCGGAGCCACTACATTTAGGACATGGAGTTTTGATTGTTTTACCCTCACCTTTACATACAGGACAAACACCTTGTGTCTGCATCTGACCCAACATAGTTTGTACAACTTGGGTAACCACACCACTTCCATGACAATGGTTACAAGTTTGAATGTCAGCTTCAGATTTGGCACCCTTACCTGAACATTCACTACATTGAACCATTTTATTTATCTTAACCTTCTTCTCTACCCCATGCATAATCTCTTCAAGAGAAAGTTTTACTCTAATTCTAATATCACTTCCTCTTGGAGTTCTCTTTGCAGATCTGCCTCCGCCAAATCCGCCAAAGCCTCCGAATCCACCAAAATGGCCTCCAAAAATATCTCCAAACTGGCTAAAAATATCATCCATAGAGAATCCTGCACCACCAAAGCCACCGGCAGCACCACCCATACCTGCATGACCAAACTGATCATAGCGTTGTTTCTTGTCTGGGTTACTCAAAACATCGTATGCTTCAGCCGCCTCCTTAAACTTCTCCTCAGCCTCTTTATCACCAGGATTTTTATCTGGGTGATATTTAATGGCCATCTTACGATACGCTTTCTTTATTTCTTCTGCCGAGGCTTGTTTTGAAACACCAAGGACCTCGTAATAATCTCTTTTTTCTGCCATAATTAAATACCAACAACAACTTTAGCAAATCTGATTACCTTACCATTAAGGGTATATCCGTGTTGTGTAACGTCAAATACTTTATTCTTCTTATCTGCTTCCTGAACAGGGAATTGTGCAATAGCCTCATGAAAATCTGTATCAAATTCCTTACCCATTGCATCTATCTGCTCAAGACCCTTTGTTTTTAGATATGCGGTCAACTTGTTCATAATTAGCTCAGTACCCTCCTTAGCCGCTTTTGTTGCATCATTCTGTGCAGATTGCTCCAAAACTTGCAATGCCCTGCCGCAATCATCAAGAACAGGAAGAATTCCTTTTATCACATCTTCTGATGCTGTTGCAATAATATCAAGTTTTTCCCTTGCAACTCTTCTTCTGTAGTTATCAAACTCAGCAGCAAGTCTAACATACTTGTCATTAGCCTCTGCCAATTTGCCTGCCAACTCCTCTTCCTTTGAAACCACAACTTCTTCCTCTGCACCTTCAGTTGCTTGTGCATTTTCTGCTTCAACCTCTGGTTGTTGCTCATTTACAACTGGTTGCTCAACCTCCTGCTCTATATTTTCCTTTTTGTTCTTGCTCATATCCAATTTCAATATTAACTATGCCTACTATAGAGGCAAATAATTTGCCAAATATTTTTACGCCAAAATGTCATAATGCTTTAAAGCATTCACAACACCATTATCATCTACAGAAGTTGTTACGTAAACAGCTGCTTCCTTAACATGATCTGGAGCATTACCCATAGCAACAGAATATGGCACATGTTTAAGCATAGGGATGTCATTGCCACCATCACCAAAGGCCATTGTTTCATCCAAAGATATATTAAAATGTTCCAGCATCCTGTCAATTCCGTATTGCTTGTTAAGCCCCTTAATATTAACATCTGCAAACATTTCAATCCATCTGCTCTCTTCACAACTTTGCAATGTCTCTCTAATGATCTGCTCCATCTTATCCTTGCCAACATACACACAAAGCTGATAAACATCTTCTTTAATTATCAACTCCGGATCTCTTACAACTGGAGGATCTACATTAACCAACTTAGCTACATCCCATACAATTTGTGCCTTGTAGTTAACATACATTTCCTCTTTACACATAAAAGAGACAGGAAAATTATCCCATTTTAACCTTTCAACTAATGCATCCAACTCTTTTTGAGGAATTGTATTCTTAAAAATCACATTAGATTTTGTAGAATCTACACAGCATGCTCCATTATAAGTAACATATCCATCAAACTCAATATCATCCAACACTTTTACCATAGGAAGCATTCTACCGGTAGCTACAAAAACCTTAATTCCCTGCTTACGCAATTGTATAATGGCATCCTTTGTCTCTTGAGGTACTTTATGAGTCTTAAAGCTCACAAGTGTCCCATCAATATCAAAAAAGATTGCCTTAATTCTATTGTTCATACACTAACTTCCAAAACTTGTTTTGAGCGGGCAAAGATATAACTATATATGCAAATAATTAAATAAAAAGGGGGTTGTATATTTGTAAAAAGGAAGAGTCCAGGTCAAAAGCTTTTGACCTGGACTCCTTAATATTCTAATGGAAAATAAATTAGCAGCTTAATTTGCCGTCTGAACCTAACACATTAATAATTTTGTGTTTGTACATTTTCTCCATATTGTCTCTAGCTGGACCTAAGTATTTTCTAGGGTCAAACTCTGCTGGTTTCTCTACAAAAGTTTTTCTGATAGCAGCAGTCATAGCCAAACGAGAGTCTGAATCAATATTGATTTTACAAACTGCAGATTTAGCAGACTCACGTAACCACTCCTCTGGAATACCAATAGCAGCTTTTAATGCACCACCATATTTGTTGATAGTCTCAACCTCATCTTGTGGAACTGAAGAAGAACCGTGTAGTACAATTGGGAAACCTGGAAGTTTAGCCTCAACAGCTTTAAGAACATCAAAAGCT
>JAFYMJ010000246.1 GCA_017556665.1 Bacteroidales bacterium | reverse complement strand
TATTGTAAAAGCTGAATCTAAAAAGGTAGCCATTAAAGTAAAGGATATTACAGATGGCGAGGCTAAGTCTCTTGAGACAGAGAAAACTCCTGCAAAGGATAATTTCATCAAGACAACAACTACAGAAGTTAAAGGCCCTAAGATTTTGGGTAAAATTGATTTGAACAAACCAAAACCAGAGCCAGCAAAACCTGCTCAACCAAAGGTTGAAGAGCCTAAAAAAGTTGAGGCTGCAAAGCCTGCTCCAGCTCCTGCACCTGCACCAGCTCCTGCACCAAAACCTGCAGTTGCTGCTCCTGTTGCAAAACAAGAGGAAAAACAAAATGCTGCTCCAGCAAAAGTTGAGCACATTGAGACTAAAGTTGAGAAATTGTCGGGACCAAAAATTAGCGGCACCATAGATTTGTCAAAATTTGATAAAAAGAAATCTGACAACAACGACAATAACAACAAGTCGGGCAAGGGCAAGAGAGAGAGAATTCAAAAGAAAGGCGAAAGAGTTGATATTTCCAAAGAGGTTAACAAGTCCAACAATAATGGACCAAAAGGTAACAACAACGGAGGAAACAATAACAACAATTTCAAACAAAATAAGGGAAACAATAATCCTAACAACAAACCTAATCCTCATAAAGGGAACAAGAACAAAGAGAAGTTCAAACCAGTTAAGGTTGAGATTGATGAGGATGAGGTACAAAAACAAATTAAAGAGACTTACCAAAGAATGATTGAGGGGAAAGGTAAGACTAAAGGTTCAAAATACAGAAAAGAGAAAAGAGAGCTTAACACTCAAAAGCTGCTAGAGGAGGAGGAATTGCAACAATTGGAGAGCAACATTCTTAAATTGACCGAGTTTGTAACTGTTAATGACTTGGCTATTATGATGGATGTTGCAGTAACCAAAGTTATTGAGGCATGCATGAATCTTGGTCTGATGGTGTCAATTAACCAAAGACTTGATGCTGAAGCATTGGTTCTTGTAGCAGAGGAGTTTGGATTCAAGGTTGAATTTGTTACTGCAGAAATTCAAGAGTCTCTTAAGGAGGACGATGTTGACACTCCAGAAAATATGGAAGAGAGACCTCCTATTGTAACTGTAATGGGACACGTTGACCACGGTAAGACTTCATTGCTTGACTATATCAGAAAAGCTAATGTGATTGCCGGTGAGGCTGGTGGTATTACCCAACATATTGGTGCATACAACGTATCACTTCCTAACGGCAGAAGAATCACATTCCTTGATACTCCAGGTCACGAGGCATTTACTGCAATGCGTGCCAGAGGTGCAAAAATTACAGACTTGGCTATTATCATTATTGCTGCCGACGATACCATAATGCCACAAACAGTAGAGGCTATCAACCACGCCCAAGCTGCAGGTTGTCCTATGATTTTTGCAATTAACAAAATAGATAAGCCTGGTGCCAACCCAGACAAGATTAGAGAGCAACTTTCCCAAATGAACATTCTTGTTGAAGATTGGGGTGGAAAATACCAATGTCAGGAGATCTCTGCAAAACAAGGTATTGGTATAGAGGATCTTTTGGATAAGGTTCTTTTGGAGGCAGATATGCTTGAACTTAAAGCTAATCCTAACAAGAAAGCTGTGGGTACAATTATTGAGTCTGCCCTTGATAAAGGTAGAGGATATGTAGCTACAATTCTTGTCCAATCTGGTACTCTACATATTTCTGACGTAATGTTGAGCGGTTGCTTTACAGGTAAAGTGAAAGCTATGTTCAATGAGCGTGGTCAGAAAGTTACAAGTGCCGGTCCTTCTACTCCTGTTTCAATCTTAGGTTTGAACGGTGCCCCTACAGCAGGTGAGACATTCAATATCTTTGATGATGAGAAAGAGGCTAAAGATATTGCAAACAAGAGAGAGCAACTTCTTAGAATCCAAGGCTTGAGAACTCAGAAACACATTACATTGGAAGAGATTGGTAGAAGACTTGCCATTGGAAACTTCCAAGAGCTTAATGTTATTATTAAGGGTGATGTGGATGGCTCAATTGAGGCTCTTTCTGATTCTATCATCAAATTGTCTACAGAAGAGATTCAAGTAAATGTAATCCACAAAGCAGTAGGTGCAATTTCTGAGTCTGACGTTCTTTTGGCAGCAGCTTCAAATGCCATTATTATTGGATTCCAGGTTAGACCTTCATCTAATGCAAGAAAACTTGCAGACAAAGAGGAGATTGAGATTAGATTGTACTCTGTAATTTATGATGCAATAAATGAGATTAAGAGCGGTATTGAGGGTATGCTTGCTCCAGAGGAGAAAGAAGAGGTTACAGCTACTGCAGAGGTTAGAGAGACATTCAAAATCTCTAAAGTTGGTACAATTGCCGGCTGTATGGTTAAAGAAGGTAAGTTAAGCAGAACAGCCAAGATTCGTGTCATTAGAGATGGTATTGTAATCTATACAGGTGTACTTGGTTCACTTAAACGCTTTAAAGATGATGTCAAAGAGGTTCAAAGCGGATACGATTGCGGTCTTAACGTTGATGGATACAATGACATTAAGATTGGTGATGTTATTGAGGCATACCAAATTGTAGAAATAAAGAGAACACTGTAAAATAACAGGTCAAACAAAAAAGGGGATAATCAATTGGGTTATCCTCTTTTGTTTATACTGCTTTGCTTTATCTTATATACTATAAGTGACAGAGCCCTCACAATTATT